>CALGIA010000275.1 GCA_937916005.1 uncultured Rhodospirillaceae bacterium | reverse complement strand
TCTGGTGACCCTGTTTGATCGCGAAACCGGTATCGGCGGCCCGCTTTTTTACGGCGCAATTCTGGTTGTGGCCCTGTGGGAAGCGATGCGGCCCCGTCGCGCGCCGGTCGGCTCCACCACGACCCGCTGGATCAATAATATCGGGCTTGCCGGGTTCAACTTGCTTCTTTCCCGCTGGACAATCGGCTTTGTCGCCCTTCAGGCGGCGGTTCTCGCGGCGCGGGATGGGTGGGGTCTTCTGAATCTGGTGGAATTGCCCTGGTGGTTCGCGCTCGTGATCGGAATTCTATGGGTTGATCTGGTGTCCTATGGAATTCACCGTTTCTATCATTCCAACGCCGTGTTGTGGCGCATCCACCGGGTCCATCATAGCGACCCCGACATCGATTTCACCACGTCCCATCGCCATCATCCGTTTGAAATTCTGGTGACTATTCCCCTGACCGCGCTGGCCGTTATCGCCATGGGCGCGCCGCCGCTGGCGCTTTTGATGTGGTGGGCGGTGACCGGGCTTACATCCGTGATGCAGCATGGCAATGTCGGGCTTCCCGGCAGGTTGGACCATGTCGTCCGCCAATTCATCATTACGCCGGCCATGCATCTTGTGCATCATTCGAGCCATCAGCCGGAAACCGACAGCAATTACGGGCAGCTGTTCCCCTGGTGGGACCGTATGCTGGGGACCTATTGCCATGCGCCCGAAGGCGGGTACGAAGCCATGACCCTCGGGCTCGATGAATTCGGTGCGCCAAGGGATCAGTATTTTGACCGCCTGCTGGCTCAGCCCTTTATGTCAAGCGATACCGACACCCGGACCCAATACGAATGAGGTTGCCGGGGCTTCAGTCGAAAGAAACCAACGAATGCGTATCTTGGTTTCAGAGTCCCATTGAGGCACGACTTCAGGCTACAAACGCTGATCTGTACAGCTGCCAAAAGTGACAGAGGGGCTTTTGGCACTGGCACAATTGGACGTTTGAGAAGTTTCCCAATCGAGCCAGCGGGACCGAAATGTGGAGGTCATGCGCCCCTCCGAACGTTCGGGTTACCGTGACAGTAACCGAAACTATTCGTCCCTTTTCTTGGGGCCTAATTTTTTCGGCGCAGGGGTCGTCCGAGTCGAGCTTCAAGGGGGTCCATGAAGGGCTCCCCGCCGATGGGTCTGAAGATGATTTCGCTTTTTCGCAGCGCCGTGAAACCGTCACCCCGATTGCCGCCCTGCCGCGCCACCGGGCGGCGGCCGCCCACATTTCCCGTCAAACCCGCTAGCTCGCTTCCCCGCGACGCCAGGTGATGATGTCGATCAGGGCGGGCTTGCCGTTTTTTACCTGTTCGATGCCGCGCGCCACCGCCGCGCCGATTTCGGCCGGGTCGAAGATCGGTCCTTCGGCGTACCAGCCCATGCCCTTGGCGATGCCGGCGAAGTCGGGCTCCGGCCCTTCCAGATCCATGCCGATATAGGCCCGGTCCACATCGGTGCCGCGCTTCCTGGCGACCGAGATCTGGTGCGCCCAGTCGTTATAGTAGGCGCGGTTGTTGTACATGATCACCAGAATCGGAATATCGTATTTGGATGCCACCCAGAGCGCGCCGAGATCGAACATGAGGTCGCCGTCGGGCTGCAGATCGACCACCAGCTTGTCGGTATCCTTGTAGGCATAGGCGACGCCGAGCGAGATGCCGATCTGGGTCGCGGTGCCGAGATCGCGGCCGGGGTGCTGGTAGGGTTTGTCGAAATTCCATATTTTGCGGGCCCAGTCCTTCAGCGTGCCGGCGGTCAGGACCCAGTCCTCGCCCTTGATGGAGTCCCACACCTCGTGGGCCATGCGGGCCTCGTGCATGGGCATCTGGTCCCAACTGTCCCTGAGTTCTCCCTGCCATGCGTCCCACTGGGCGGCGTGTTTTTCGCCGACGGCCCGGGTCCGGTCGGCGATCCTGATTTGCAGGGCGATGTCGCCGTCGATGCGGGCCGTGCAGGCCTTGGTCAGGGCCGGGATGGCGTTGGCCGTATCGCCCAGGATGCGCATGTCCCAATTGTGATGCTTGTTGTAATCGGTCGCCCATTTGCTGATTTCGATATCGGCGAATCCCACATCGATCCATTTGCAGCCGGGCGTGGTGATCGCCTCCACTTCCCTTGTTTCCCAGTTGGGTTTGTGGGAGCCCCGGGTCCAGTCGATGACATCCAGCGCCATCACCAGATCGGCGCCCTTGAAGGCGTCGGCGTGCAGGCTGACATTGAGCGGATGGCGATTGGGGAAGCCGAGCCGCTTGTTGATATCGAAGACCGGAGACCCGATGGTTTCAGCCAGGGCCACCGTATCGTCGAAACCGATCGGCGCCCGGGCGGCATATTCGGTCAGCAGAACCGGATAGTCGGCGGCCAGAAGCATTTCGGCGGCCTGGTCAATCAGGTCCGGATCGACGGCGAGCCGCGGCGGCACTTTCACTGCGCTGGCCGGCGGGATCTTGATGTCTTCGGTCAGTTCCGCTTCCTGAATGCCGGCGTCATAGACCATGTAAACCGGCCCCTGGGGCTCGGTCATCATGATCGAATAGGCCCGGGCGAAGGAATCGGGAATGCCGTGCACGCTGCCCGGCTGGTAATCCCACTTGGTGAAGTCGCGCACCGCCGACCCCTGCGCGAAGGCCGTATGGATCCAGTCGATGAAGGGCCGGCGCAGCTTTTCGTCCATGGGGCCGGTCGCGCCGATCAGGAAGACCGGGCAGCGGTCGATATAGGCGTAATACACCGCCAGCGGCGCATGCAGCAGCCCGACCACATTATGGACCGCCGCCGCCATCGGCCTGCCCGTCGCCTTGGCATAGCCGTGGGCGATCTGGACGGCGATTTTTTCGTGATTGCACAGCAGCATGGGCGGATCGTTTTCGCCGTAATTGACCAGGCTGTCATGCAGCCCCCGATAGCTCGCGCCGGGGTTCAGCGGGATGGCGGGGAAGTCATACAGCTTTATCATGTCAACGATAACGTCCGACTGATAACGTTTGTTGGATTTGCGGATCCCGGAATCGTTGCTCATGGGTCTTGCCTTTTGGTGTGGAATTGATGTGGAAAATTTCGTGCGGATCAAACGACCCGCGCCGGCCGGGGTCGGCCCCGCGCCGGCCGGGGCCGGTTGAATTCTTCAATACTGACCCTGCGGGCGCTCCTTAATACTGACCCTGCGGGTCAAGTCCCAGCAGATGCTGGCCGTACATGGCGCTCAGCGCGTCCCAGTTGAAGCTGATGTGGTGGGCGATGGCGTGGACGTCGCGCCAGGCGCGCTGGATGTATTGCGAACTGTAGATGCCCTGGCCGCCGACCGCGCCGAACAGATGATCCATGCCGTCGACCGCCTGTTCCACCAGCTTGGCCTGGGTCAGACGGTTGTCGAGCCGGCCGGTCACATCGAGCACCTCGCCCCGGTCGATCACCGCCGCCCGCGACTCCTCCAGCTGGGCGAACAGCATTGCCGTCGCCGCCCGGCGGCAGGCTTCGGCCCGGCCGACCCGCATCTGCACCGCCTGGAAATCCTTGACCCTCGACCCGCCGAGCACCACCGCGCCCCGCGTCATGCGCCCGTTCATGCTGTCGGTGAACGCCCGCAGCGACCCGATAAGACAGCCCAGCGCCGGGGTCGCGATGGCATAGGCGACCAGCGACAGGAACGCATAGCGGTACAGATTGCTCTGCAGCGCCTGGTAGCCGGGGGAATTGCCCGATACCAGATCCGCGAACGTCACCCGGCGGTGGGACGGCACGAACATGTCGCGGCAGATGATGGCTTTCGACCCGGTGCCGGTCAGCCCCATGACGCGCCAGTTGTCGTCGATGGCGTAGTCTGATTTCGGCGCCAGGGTGAAGCCCGGAACCGGATGCCCGCCGGGGGTCTCGGGCGGGAAGAACACGCCCAATATGGCCCAGCCACCCACATCGACGCCGCTGGCGAAGTGGAATTCGCCGCTGACGCGCCAGCCGCCCTCGACCGCGACACACTCGCCCGACGGCGCATAGGACCCGCAGGCGATGGCGCCCGGATCGTCGCCCCAGACATCTTCCATGCATTGCAGGGGAAACTGCGCGATCAGCCATTGGTGGGCGATTCCCAGCCCGGCGACCCAGCCGGTCGATGCGTCGGCGGATGAGAATTCCAGGCTGCAGCGATAGGCGGTCGCGGCATCATATTCCAGCCCGCCGAAGCGCTTCGGCTGAAAGATGCGAAAGAAATCCCGGTCCCGCATTTCGCCGATCAGATCATCGGAAACCCGCCGGTTGCGATCCGTCTCATCGGCCGCATCCTCGATCATCGGACGCAGTTCGACGGCCCGCCGGATCAATTCCTCCGGGCTGACATCACGCGGATTTCCAACTATGGCCATGACGGTTTCTTTCGCGAAATACGAGCAGTCTCCACTGGAATCATTTCATATGCGCCGGGGCGAGGCCAATGTTTATTGCGCGGCTTTTACGCGCAGCAATCATCACCGGCCTGGATCGGCGGGCAGGGGATGTCGGCGTAGGAGCAGAAGACGCAGCAATCGCCGGGTTCGGGTTTCAGGACCACGGCGCAGCCCTTGCAGTCATAGAACCACTGGCAGGCGTCGGTCGGCATGGTTTCGGTTTCCACGTGGCCGCAATCGGGGCAGGTGATGGTGGATTGCAGTATTATTTCGCCTGTTCCAGAGCCGTCCGTTTCGGTTTTCGTTTCCATAATGCATATCCCGTCAGTGCCAGAAAGAACGCCAGCGCCGGCAGCAGCACAAAATCGAGCGCGCCGACCCAGGCGGCGAGGCCGAGCGCCCCGAGGGTGATGACAAGCACCGGCGTAAAGCAGCACAGCGCCGCGATCACGCTGCCGGTAACGCCGGTCCATAACAGTTTGCGGTTGTTCATTGATTTTCCCGGTTTGCGGTCCCGGGCAACGCGACCCGGCCACCATTGGACCTAATATGCACCCTTTCGGGACCATGGGTTCAAGGTTTTCCGACCTGTGCCCGATCACAAAAGGGCGAGCGTGGCCGGCGATGCGCGTGAACCCCGCGTCTTGTTGCCGCCGCACGGCGGCGCGGGTACTCTGGGCGGAAATCGGGGCTTACCTCCCAAAGAAACGTCAGCAGGGAACGAAATCATGAAGGTCGGGGCAATGTTGCGGGCGCATGCGCGCCGTCACCCGGAAAAAACCGCCATTGTGCTGGGCGAGGAAACACTGTCCTTCGCCCAGCTCGACGAGCGCAGCGACCGGATCGCCAACGCCCTGCTCGACAGGGGCGTGAAGACCGGCGAGCGGGTGGTCGTCTATGTGGGCAATTCCCTGGCGCTGGTCGAGCTTATCGCCGGGGTCTGGAAATCGGGCGCGATCCTGGTGCCGGTAACGACCTGGATCACCGGACCGGAGCTCGCCTTCATGGTGTCGGACTGTACGCCGGTGATGATCATCCACGGCCCCGACCAGACCGATGCCGTCGATGAGGCGCTGAAAGACGCCGGCGACGTGGCGCGGGTGTTTATCGGGGATAATGCCCCCGCCGGAACCGAGACTCTGGAGGCGCTGGTGGCGTCCGGCGCGGCCCAGCCGCCGCCGGCGCTGGCCGCCCTGCCCGATGACGGCATGATCAGCTATACGTCCGGCACCACCGGGCGGCCCAAGGGGGCCATCATCACCCAGGCCAGCATGGCGGTTCAGGTCAATCTGACATCGACCATGTGGGGAATTCCTCCCGACCCCGTTTTGCTGGTGTCGACCCCGCTCGCCCACCGCACGGGATTGTCGCGGCTGGTTGCATGCTACTGCCAGGGCGCGACGGTGGTCGTGCTGCCGCGGTTCGATGTGAAAGCCGCGATCGAGGCCATCGGGCGGCACAAGGTCACGGTTTTCGGCGGCGTTCCCACCGTGGTCCGCATGTTGCTGGATGGCCTGGATGACGCCGATGACAGATGCGATTCCCTGCAATTCATCATGGCGACCGGCGAGGCATTTCCCGTGCCGCTCAAACATCGCCTGTTCAAACGCCTGCCCAATGCCAGGCTCATCAGCTTCTACGCCATGACCGAAGCGGGCAGCCCGGCGGCGCTGATGCATGAACAGCAGCTCGACAAGCCTGATTCCGTCGGCCGGCCGGTGCCCGGCATGGAGGTCCGGCTGATGGGCGAGGATAACGTGGAAGTGGCCCAGGGCGAGGCCGGCGAAATCCAGGTGCGCTGCGGCGAGCCGGGCAAGCTGATCCTGCTGCGCGAATACTGGAACCGGCCCGAGGCCAACGCCGCCAGCTTCGACGGCCACTGGTTCAAGACCGGTGATGTGGGGCGGTTCGATGAGGACGGTTTTCTCTATCTGGTCGACAGGGTCAAGGACATGATCGTGTCCGGCGGGCTCAACATCTATTCAAAGGAAGTCGAACAGGCGCTGGAAACCCACCCCGCCGTGTCCCAGGCCGCCGTGGTCGGTGCGCCGGACGATGAATTCGGCGAATGCGTGGTAGCCTTCATTGTCGCCCATGACCCGGTCGACGCCGCCGCAGTGATCGACCATTGCCGGACCCGGATCGCCAGCTACAAGAAACCCAAGCATGTGATTTTCACCGATGAGCTGCCCCATAACGTCACCGGCAAGATGATCAAGACCGAACTGCGCGAACAGGCCATCGCAAAAATCGCCGAGTTGGCGGGGTAGGGGGGCGGGTTTAAATCCGCCTGTCCTTGCGGTCGACAAAATCCGACAGGAACGGGTCCAGCTCGGCGTGTCCGGTCACGGCGGCGACGGCGCGTACGCGGTAAAGATCGCCGCGCGCGGCCTGGGGCGGCTCTATGCCGTCTTCCAGCGCCTTGGCAAGGTCCAGTAAAATTTTCCGCGCCGTGATCACCGGAACATCGGTCGGGATCAGCCGTTCGCGGGACCGGTCAACGATTCTTCCATGGGGGACGCCGGGAATGGCGCGCTGGGATTCCTGGATGGCGCGGTCCTGTTCATTGGTGCCGAAGATGCCGGTGAAATTGGCGTCGCGCTGGAGGTCCCGGTCAATCAGGTAATCATTGCCGCCATGGGCCGTCGGCAGGAACGTATCGATAACGTATCCGTCGGGCAGCTTGTGGGCGCCCTGGGACAGGCGGGGCGGGAAATACATGCCCCTTCCGAGCGAGGTCAGCTCGTCGTCCGTGAAGGGGCGGTCGCCGTTGAACATGTAGCTGAAGGTGGTGACGTGCTCGTCATCGACCGGCACCCAGGCGCGACCGGCGCGCGGGTAATCCTGGTTGGCGATCAGGCTGTACATGGGGATCAGCCATTGGGTAACGCGCCAGAAATATTCATCGGGACTTTTCATGCGCCGCCGCGTGCCATAGACGAAGCCATAATCGGTTTCATTCAGCGTGAATTCCGGCGGGCCGTCGGCGATGTCCGGCATGTAGGCGCTAAATGGCCGGGGCAGTTTCAAATCCTCACGTTTGGCGGCATGCAGGAAGGCGATATGAGATGAATCGATTTCCCCTTCCATGCCCTGGGCCCAGTTGGAACATTGCAGCCAGCGGCTCACATTGACCTGGTCGTCGGGCAGTTCGGTCCACTCGAATGCCGGAAGTTCGGGCTGCTTGTCCTTGGGGCCCATATAGATCCATATCACCTGGCCGGCTTCACGCGCCGGATAGGCGGTGATCGCCATCTTGCGTTTCAGGTTTTCCCCATCGGCCAGATTGGGGATATCGACGCAACTTCCGTCGATTGCGAATTTCCAGCCGTGATAGGCACAGCGCAGCCCGCATTCCTCGTTGCGGCCCCAGAAAAGCTGGGCCTGCTTGTGGGGGCAATAGGCGTCGACGATCCCGACCCGGCCGCCGCTGTCCCGGAACGCGACCAGATCCTCGCCCAGAATGCGCAGCCGTTTGGGGGCTGAGTCCGGTATTGGGATTTCAGACGACAGCAATGCCGGCAGCCAGAAGCGGCGGAACAGATTGCCCATGGGGGTTCCCGGTCCAACCCGGCACAGACGTTCATTGTCTTCGCGCGACAGCATGGCGGTTTCCTGTTTGAATCCTGCGGCTACGCCAGTTTGCGCCCGTATCCGCGACATGTCACCATGCACCCATGAAAATTGATCTTCATACGCATTTCCTGCCGCCCAGGTGGGACGATTGGGCCAACGACCATGGCGGCGCGCGCTGGCCCAGGCTGGAACATCTCGACAGCTGTTCCGCCAACATGATCGTGAACGACAAGGTGTTCCGCCGGGTCACCGATCAATGCTGGCTGCCGGAACGGCGGATCGAGGACATGGATTCGACCGGCGTGGACATCCAGGTGATATCCCCGGTGCCGATCATGTTGAGCTACTGGGCCGAACCACTGGCCTGTCAGGGCTTCGCGCGGATGCAGAACGAGTATTGCGCCGACATCGTTTCCCGCCATCCCAAGCGTTTCCTGGGCATGGCGACCGTGCCGTTGCAGGACCCGGCCCTGGCGATCACCGAACTCCGTCACGCCGTCGAACGGCTTGGGTTGCGCGCGGTGGAAATCGGAACCTTTCCCGGCGGGCGCGATTTCGACAGCCCGGAACTGTTTCCGTTTTTCGAGGCCTGTGTCGATCTCGGCGTGTCGGTGTTCGTGCATCCCGCCGATGCGGTGATCGGCAAGGAACGGATGGGCGATTACTACCTGCCCAATATTCTCGGCAACCCGCTGGAAACCGCCCTGGCGATTACAAGGTTCATCTTCGGCGGCGTGGCCGAGCGCCTGCCTGCCCTCAAGATCTGCTTCGCCCACGGCGGCGGCGCGTTTGCTTTTGTATTGGGGCGGGTCCATCACGGCTGGAACTTGCGCGCCGAACCAAAGGAGTTCGCGACCAGGCCGCCGCTGGACTATGCCCGGCAACTTTTTTTCGATTCGATCACCCATGGGGCCGATAATCTGCGTTTCCTGATCGACAAATTCGGCCCGGATCGTGTTGTGCTGGGCAGCGATTACCCCTTTGCCCTCGGGGAACTGGACCCGGTGGCGTTCGTGGATTCCTGTGGGCTCGATGCGGATACGATCCACATGATCGGCGAAACCAACGCCCTGAATTTCCTCGGAATCGACGATTCGGCGTTTTAGGCTGGATACAGCCAGCTCATTTCATCGCGATATGCCGCTTCGAATGCATCAATCTCGGCCTCGTGCTCCAGGGTCAGGCCGATATCGTCCAGACCTTCCATCAGGCAGCGCCGGCGGAAATCGGAAATCTCGAAATAGAAAATCGTATTGTCGGGTGCGATGATTTGACGCGCGTCTAAATTGACCGTCATTTCGACGCCGGGTCTTTCATGGAGTTGCGCGCGCAGCCCGGTGCAGATTTCATCATCGAGGCGGATCGGCAGGACGCCGTTCTTGAAACAGTTATTGTGGAAAATATCGCCAAACGAGGGCGCGATCACGGCCCGGATGTCATTGGCGTCGAGGGCGAACACGGCCGCTTCCCGCGATGACCCGCAGCCGAAATTCCGGTTGCCGACGATGATCCTTGCGTCGCGATATTCCGGCTGGTTGAGGATGAAGTCGGGTCGCTCCTCGCCGTCGTTCGTAAAGCGCAGATCGTGGAACAGATAGAGGTGATAGTCCGGCCCGCGCGGTTTGCGGAGATAGCGCGCCGGCAGGATCTGGTCCGTGTCCATGTTCAGCGTATCAAAGGGGACCGCAATTGCGGTCAGCGTCATAAAGGGCTTCATGATTGCAGCTTCCGGATATCGGTCAGCGTCCCGGTGATCGCGGCGGCGGCGGCCATTTCCGGGCTGACAAGATGGGTGCGCACGCCCGCGCCCTGTCGTCCGACAAAATTGCGGTTGGTGGTCGACGCGATGCGTTCGCCCGGCTGGCCCGTGTCGCCGTTGATGCCGACGCACATGGAGCATCCCGGTTCGCGCCATTCAAACCCCGAATCCAGGAATATCCGGTCGAGCCCCTCGGCCTCGGCGGCCGCCTTGACCAGCCCGGATCCGGGGACGACAAACCCCGGAACCTTGGCGGTCCTGCCGCGCAGCACCGCGGCGGCGGCGCGCAGATCCTCGATCCGCCCATTGGTGCAGGACCCGATGAACACCCGGTCGATTGGGATGCCGTCCAATGGGGCTCCCGGAATCAGCGCCATGTAATCAAGCGCGCGCTGGATCGCCGCGCGCCTGTCCGCATCGGGCTCAAGGGCGGGATCGGGGATCATGGCGGTAATCGGCAGGGCGTCTTCCGGGCTCACGCCCCAGGTCACCATGGGGGCGATGTCCCCTGCATCCAGCATTTCTTCCCGGTCGAACATTGCGCCCTCATCGCTCGTCAGGCTGCGCCAGTAGGCGACCGCCTTGTCCCATTCGCCGCCGGCCGGCGCGTAGGGTCGTCCTTTGATATAGGCAAACGCAGCTTCGTCGGGCGCGATCAGACCGGCCCGCGCCCCGGCCTCAATGGACATGTTGCACAGTGTCAGGCGCTGCTCGATGGACAGGCCGCGAATGGTCTCGCCGGCATATTCGATCACATGACCGACCCCGCCACCGGCGCCGATCCGGGCGATGATGGCCAGGATGATGTCCTTGGCGGTCACGCCCGGGGGCCGTGCGTCGTTCACCGTAATGCGCAGGGATTTGGGTTTGCGCTGCCACAATGTCTGGGTCGCCAGGACATGGCTGGCCTCGGACGCCCCGATGCCGAAGGCGAAGGCTCCCAGCGCGCCGTGGGTCGCGGTGTGGGAATCGCCGCATACCATGATCAGGCCGGGCAGGGTGATCCCCTGTTCCGGGCCGACCACA
>CALGIA010000274.1 GCA_937916005.1 uncultured Rhodospirillaceae bacterium | reverse complement strand
TCTGTTCGCAGGTTTCTTCGATCGCCTTTAGCGCGGCCGTCAATCCATTTTCATTCATCACGGGCAGATAGCTGGAGACGTCACCTGCATTCCTCACCCGATCAATCGCCTGCTGCCCCAGCTTGAACAGCAGATCGACCCTGTCCATGGCCGGCACATCCAATGCGCGGGCCTGGATGGAAGAAATCCTGTGAATCGCCTGATTGTACAGCCGGTCCGTTCGCGACAGTTGACGCAGTACCCCGGGACTATGCAGGAGTTCCGTTGGCGTGAGGCTATTTTCATCGAAATAATGCCGCAGAACCCGTCCAATGGTCTTGCGGGAATCGAAGCCGTATAGATCGTCCAGCGTCGCGCAGACGGCCGCTTCCTCTATCGGGGCGATCGTGATCGGTTTTTCGGCCTGGCCGGCGCATTCCTGTTGAAATACGACTTCTTCCCCGGAATCATCCACCTCACGGGTGACCTGAACCCCGTCATGCTGGTTGGCTTCCAGCAAAGCCTGGGCGCGGCCCATGGCGTCGATTTTCGCCTTGTGCGTGGAATCGATGATCCACCGGCTTCCGCGTCCGACCAGTACTTCATATACAATCTTACGGTCAAACATCGGACTGGCTGCTCCGTCGATCCCGGCAAGGCGCTTACCGGATTATTTTCAGGGCGGAGGCAAATGTATGCGCATTAAAAGTTAATTTTCATCGAATGGAGAGGGCAATGGACCGGTTCGGCTTACTTCCAGATCGGGTTCCCGCTGCCCGGAAGCCCATATTCGGCCCATCTATCCGTGACCTGGTCGATGATATCATCGGACATGCGAAGCTTGCGGCCCCATTCCCGGCTGGTTTCAGGGCTGATTTTCGCCGTGGCGTCCAGGCCCATCTTGGAGCCGAGCCCGGATTCCGGAGAGGCGAAATCGAGATAATCGATCGGCGTGTCCTCGATGACCATGGTATCTCGGGCCGGGTCCACATTGGTTGAAATCGCCCAGATGACGTCTTTCCAATCCCGCGCATTGATATCGTCATCCACCACGATCACGAATTTTGTGTAGGTGAACTGGCGCAGATAGGACCATACGCCCATCATGATCCGGCGCGCATGACCCGGGTATGATTTCTTCATGGAGACCACGGCAACCCGGTATGAACAGGCTTCGGGCGGCAGCCAGAAATCCCTGATTTCGGGGAATTGCTGGATCAGCAGGGGCAGGAACACATCGTTCAGCGCCTCGCCCAGCACCGACGGCTCATCGGGCGGGCGGCCGGTGAAGGTGGACAGATAGATCGGGTCCCGGCGCATGGTGATCGCCGACACGGTAAAAACCGGGAATTTGTCGACCGAATTGTAATAGCCGGTGTGATCGCCATAGGGCCCTTCGTCGCCGGTCTCGGTCAGCGAGACATGGCCTTCCAGCACGATTTCCGCATTGGCCGGCACTTTCAGCGGCACGGTCTTGCAATCCACAAGCTCGACCTTCGCGCCCCGTAGCAGGCCGGCGAACTGATATTCCGACAACGTATCGGGCACCGGCGCGACGGCGGCGATGATGGTGCCGGGGTCCGCGCCGATCACCACCGCGACCGGCATGCTCTCGGCCTGGTTTTCCTTCTTGCCGGCATGGTGCTGGGCGCCGCCGCGATGGCGCAGCCAGCGCATCAGGGTGGTCTTGCGGCCCGTGACCTGCATGCGATAGATGCCCAGGTTGAAATTACCTTTTTCATCCGCCGTCACCACCAGGGGCCAGGTGATCAGCGGCGCGGGCTCGCCGGGCCAGCAGCCCTGGATCGGAAGATTGGCCAGATCGATATCGTCGCCTGCCAGCACGATATCGTGGACCGGCGCGCGGGACACGGTCTTGGGCTTCATGGCCAGGACGGTTTTCAGCAGCGGCAGCATGCCCACGGCCTCGCGAATGCCTTCCGGCGGCTCGGGCTGGCGCAGGAAGGCCAGCTGTTCCCCCAGTTCCCGAAGGCCGGACGGCTCCCGTCCCATGCCCCAGGCGACCCGTTCCACCGTGCCGAACAGATTGCTCAGGACGGGCATGGTGGAAGGTTGCCCATCGGCGCGGATCGGGTTTTCAAACAGCACCGCCGGCCCGCCTTCGGCCAGCAGGCGGGTCTGGATTTCGGTCATTTCCAGCGCGGTCGAGACCGGGGCCGCAACGCGGATCAGGCGTCCTGATTTTTCCAGATGGTCGATGAAATCACGGAGGGAGGAATAGGCCATGCTGGAAAAATTGTCCCTGAGTGGGTATGAATGCCGTTCGGCGGTCGGAATTGGTCCCGGACAAAGTTATGCCACATCGAATAGTTCACGCAAAATCCTATCCGTTTCCCATCCCGGACGGCTCATTCGTCTATGACAACGGCGTCACCAGGCCGCATGATCCCGCATCCCTGATCGGGGAGGGGCGCACGCCCGTGCTTGCGGCGGGGTCCAACCAGTCGCCCGAACAGATCCACCGCAAATTCGGCGGCCTGTCCGGCGATGTTGTGGTGCCGTCCCAGCGTGGCCGGTTGCATGATTTCGACGTGGTCTATGCGGCCCATCTGGCGCGCTACGGCTCGGTTCCGGCCACATTCCAGGCATCGCCCGGCACATCGGTGACAGTCTTCGTGCAGTGGCTCGACGATGCCCAGCTTGCGCGCATGCATGAGACCGAAGGGAGTTACAGCTATGACTGTCTCAGCCGCATTCGGGTTGAACTGGATGACGGTCACGGGGTGCTGACCGAAGCCTTCGCCTATTCGGCCAAGGCGGGCTGTGTCAATCGGTCCGGCAGTCCGGCCAGCCTGGCCGAGATTTCCGCGTCGGGCCGCCGGTTCCCCCAATTCACCCAATCGGAAATGCTGACCCATCTGCGCGACCAGCTGGCCCCGGGCCATGATCTGGACCAGTTCATCCTGGATCACATCACCGACGACGGCACCCGCCACACCCGAGCCCAATCCCTGGCCGCCGACGCGCTGCCGCTGCTGTTCGAACGCCGGGTAGTGGCGACGCTTTAGGCTGCGAACGCTGGTGTTTTTTATTAGCAACGCCACGAAAACGTCGGGTCCCGTATCCTGCTCAGATGTAGGCCGGGATGATCTGTAATTTTGCAGGTGGTTTTGACCCGGTCATTTGTGTCCGAGTCGTAAATGTCACGATACACCCTAGAGCCGATAAGGCTCGCGAAGTATATGCCGTCTTAGCCATACCGAATATTCGCTAACTGATTAGCGAAGACGGAATGCCGACCTTATTGACGACACATTCATAGCATTCGGCGCTCGACACTATTGTGGAAATGTTTGGTGTATTTATTGATTTTCTAGTAACTTAGAGTCCGTCCGGAGACTTTATGAAGGATTACAGAGTTTTCGGAGCATGAGG
>CALGIA010000273.1 GCA_937916005.1 uncultured Rhodospirillaceae bacterium | reverse complement strand
ACACGGTTCGTCTTGGCGAGCTGCCGCCATTTTCACCGCTGATTTGCTATGAGGTAATTTTCCCGGGTGCGGTCGTCGATCGCGCTGATCGGCCCGACTGGATCCTCAACGTGACGAACGACGCCTGGTTTGGGAACAGTTCCGGACCGCATCAACATTTTGCCAGTGCGCGCATGCGCGCAGTTGAAGAGGGCTTGCCGCTTGTTCGCGCCGCGAATACCGGTATTTCAGCGGTCGTGGACGGGTACGGAAGACTCGTCGCCAGGCTCGGTCTTGGTCTGGAAGGCGTGGTCGACGCGCCGTTGCCGCCGGCCCTGCCGCCAACAATATTTTCCAGGTGGGGGAATTCATCATCCGCCCTGCTGATCCTGTTGGCGTTGCTCGGCGGGTGGGTTTGCGCAAGGCCGGGAAGCGGGCCGGCGCCGATTGAGAGAACAATGCCGTAAATCAAATGGACAGGACCATTGATCTGTAGTCCGTGGGTTGGCATAGTATCCCGCGATGGCTTTGTTCGTTGAAAACAGGGCAACAATGATAATAATCCGGCAAAATATGCCACAGGGATAAGAGGGCAAAATGGTAACTCAGACCCGCGGAAAGCGTGGCCGTTCCAACCAGGTAGATGCACATGTCGGCAGTCGCGTAAGAATGCGCCGGACATTATTGGGATTAAGCCAGGAAAAACTTGGCGATGCCCTGGGGCTGACATTCCAACAAGTTCAGAAATATGAACGTGGCGCCAATCGCATTGGCGCCAGCAGGCTTTATCAGCTCACCCGCATTTTGGATGTTCCCGTCGCCTTTTTTTTCGAGGACATGGATGAACCTGAAGCGGGAACCCCCCAAGGCATCGCGATCGGCCTGGCGGAAGGCGCCGACAAATTCGACCATGACCCCATGGCCAAGCGTGAAACTCTTGAACTTGTACGCGCCTATTACAAAATAACCGACCCCAAAGTTCGCCGGCGGGTTTTTGAGCTCGTCAAGGCGCTGGGCAAGACCGGGCTGGGCAGCTGATCCCCATGACCCACCCATCGAAATCAACCGCGAAAAGTCAAACCGCTTGACTGTCGCGGTAAAGATTGCAACAAAACCGCTCATCAGGTCGGGCCATCGTCGGGCCGAGAGATAAATAAATTCGGTTTGGGGCGCTTTGCCGCCGCGGAATTGGTTGGGGTTGGCCAATTCATCCGAAGTTTTGCAATTGGAAGGATACCGACCGTGCCAAAAGGCGACTTTATTTTTACAAGTGAATCCGTTTCAGAGGGTCATCCTGACAAGGTCAGTGACCGCATTTCGGATGCCGTTGTGGATGCGTATCTTACCGCCGATCCGCATTCGCGCGTTGCCTGCGAAACGCTCACCACCACAAACCGCATTATTTTGGCTGGTGAAGTACGGGGACCGGATAGTATTACCAAGGATATGATTGAAGAAATCGCCCGTCACGCGGTTCGCGATATTGGCTATGAACAGCAGGGCTTCCATTGGAAACATGCCGATGTTGAGGTCCATCTGCATCAGCAATCAAGCGATATCGCCATGGGCGTCGATGCGGCGGGCAACAAGGATGAAGGCGCCGGCGATCAGGGCATCATGTTTGGCTATGCCTGCACGGAAACGCCGGTTCTCATGCCGGCCCCGATTTATTATTCCCATGAAATCCTGCGGTCGCTGGCCGAGGCCCGTCATTCAGGCGCTGAGCCCGCACTGCTTCCCGATTCAAAAAGCCAGGTCAGCCTGCGTTATGTCAACGGAAAGCCCGTCGGCGCGACCTCCGTCGTGGTATCGACCCAGCATGAAGAGGCGTTCGATCAGGAGGCCATAAGGGAAATCGTGCGGCCACATGTGGAAAATGTCCTGCCCGACGGCTGGATGTGTCCCGAGGAAGAATTCTACGTTAACCCGACCGGACGGTTTGTCATTGGCGGGCCCGATGGGGATTGCGGCCTCACGGGTCGCAAGATCATCGTCGATACCTATGGCGGCGCGGCGCCTCATGGCGGCGGCGCCTTTTCCGGCAAGGATCCCAGCAAGGTTGACCGGTCGGCGGCTTACGCGGCTCGATATGTTGCCAAGAACGTGGTTGCCGCCGGTCTTGCGGACCGTTGCGTTATCCAGCTTGCCTACGCCATCGGCGTCGCCAAGCCTTTGTCGGTCTATGTCGATACTTACGATACCGGGCGTGTGGACGAAGACCGACTGTCCGAGGTTTTGCAGGAAATGTTTGATTTGTCGCCCCGGGGAATCCGTGAAGGGCTTCAGCTTAGCCGGCCGATCTATGCTCGTACCTCCGCCTATGGACATTTCGGCCGCGAACCCGAGGCCGATGGAGGTTTTTCATGGGAAAAACTCGACATGGTCGACAGTCTGAAGGCCGCTTTCGCCTAAAGCCCCGGCATCAGAAATTTGGCTTTTCCAATCAGATCATCGCCGGCGTAGCTGGATCGTAATGGCCCCGGCCGATGAAATACTTGACGAAATTCCGCGGCGGCGGGTGCTTTATGGCCGCCGCAAGGGCCGGCGGTTGCGGGCGGGCCAATCGCGCCTGGTCGCGGAATATTTGCCGAAATTCGAAATCCTGGATTTGCCCGAATCCGGATTTATATCTCCGCGCGATCTGTTTCCGCCCGAAACTGACGAGACCTGGCTCGAAATCGGATTTGGCGCGGGCGAGCACATGCTGGCTCAGGCCGAGGCGAATGAACGGGTCGGCTTTATCGGTTGCGAGCCCTTTTTCAACGGCGTCGTCCAACTGATCAGCGGCATGCATGACCGTGGGGTCGAAAACATCAGGATCTATCGCGACGACGCCCGCTTGTTGCTGGCGCGGCTTTCCGATGCCAGCGTGGCGCGCGCTTTTGTTCTTTTTCCCGACCCATGGCCGAAAACGCGCCATCACAAACGACGCATTGTTTCAAAACCGGTGCTCGATCAGCTTCACCGCATCCTGAAGCCGGATGCGGAACTCAGGATCGCGACGGATGATCCGGGGTATCTGGATTGGATTTTGCAGCATGTGATCGGCCATGGCGGTTTCGACTGGCTGGCCCGCAGACCGGCGGATTGGCGGGAAAAACCTGACGATTGGCCGGACAGCCGGTACGAATCCAAGGCGCGCCTGGCGGGGCGATCCTGCGCCTATCTGAGATACATATCCCGAACCAATTAAATTGACCGCTAAAAGTGCTTGCGAAGCTGGGCATGAACCCTATATTTTGCATAGAACTTTGAGAAGCCCTCGCGAGGGGTAAAATGGAAGAGCGGGCTCGCGGCCCGCTTTTTTTATTACCGTAATTTTGGGCTCCTGATCTAATGGCAAAATTTGGGCCCTTGGCCCACGGGCAATAAAGGCGACGACACGGTTGGATAGGATTGCGCAATTGGTTGAGCCGTCACTGAACGGCCTGGGCTACGATCTGGTTCGGGTCCGCATGGACGACGGCGGCAACTGCACGCTTCAGATCATGGCGGAACGCAAGGACCGCCGCGAAATGACAGTGGAAGATTGCGCGACCATCAGCCGCGACCTTTCGGCGCTTCTTGATGTGGAAGACCCGATAAGGGAAGCCTATTCGCTGGAAATCAGCTCGCCGGGTCTAGATCGGCCGCTGATGCGCCCGGAAGATTATGATCGCTTTTCGGGCTATGTCGCCAAGTTGGAGACCCGGGCGCCGATCCAAGGACAAAAACGTTTCCGCGGCAAATTGGCCGGGAGGCGCGGCGACGACATAATTATTGATTGCGATGATGTGGAATTGAAAATTCCATATGCCGACATTGCGCGCGGTAAGCTGGTGCTTACGGACGAGCTGATCGCCGCGTCGATGAAAAATGAGGATGGATGATATGGATATCGATGCGATCCCAGCGGCGGGGTATGACCGTCTAGAACT
>CALGIA010000272.1 GCA_937916005.1 uncultured Rhodospirillaceae bacterium | reverse complement strand
TGACATCCGGCGACACGGTCACGATCCGATCCGCCAGATCGCCCCCGAGCCGCGCGATATCACTGAGAATGCGGCCGAATCCTTCCTGGGTCGACATAGCGCCGCGCGCCTCGATCACGAAAGCATCGGGCACCGCGATTTTGGGGGTCTGGTACCTACGCGGATAACGCCCGGCGAACGGCACGTCATTCAGAAATCCGCGCAATTCGTCTTCGCTGTAATCGAGCCCGGCGAACGGTTCCCATTCGGCCCCTTGCGAAATTCCCATAGATGCCCTGAATTCGTCCATCTGGCCCAAATTCATCAGCCCCGAATGATTGTCCTTATGGCCAGCGAATGGCAGGCCGAACCCCTTTATGGTGTAGCTGATGAAACAGGTCGGCCTGTCGTCGGTCACCCCGTGAAAGGCTTCAAGCACTGTTTCGATATCATTGCCCGCCAGGTTGGTCATCAGTTCCTGCAGCGCTCCATCGTCGTGGCTGTCGAGCAGCGGCCTGATGCCCGCGGTGCCGCCCAGGTCGCGCTTCAGGTGGTCGCGCCATGCCGCCCCCCCCTTGTAGGTCAGGGCGCTATAGAGCGAGTTGGGGCAGTTATCGATCCAATCCATCAGGGCGTCGCCACCCTGCCCGGCAAAGGCCTGTTGCAGGCGCTTGCCGTATTTCAGCTCGATCACGCGCCAGCCCATGGCCTCGAACAGCTTGTCGATGCGTCCGAACAACCGGTCCGAAACCACCGAATCCAGGCTTTGCCGGTTGTAATCGACGATCCACCATGTGTTTCGCAGATCTTTCTTCCAGCCTTCGAGCAAGGCCTCGAACACGTTACCCTCATCGAGTTCCGCATCGCCGACCATGGCCACCAGCCGGCCCTCGGACAGGTCCTCCGGCGCGAGCCCTTTTAGCCGCACATAATCCTGGGTCAGCGAAGAAAAAATGGTCTGGGCGACGGCCAACCCCATGGAACCGCCGGAAAAATCGACGTCATCCGGGTCCTTGGTGCGCGACGGGTAGGGCTGAACACCGCCGAGCGAGCGGTAATTGATGAGATAGTCGCGGTCAAGCCGGCCCAGCAGATACTGGATCGCATGAAATACGGGGGCCGCATGGGGCTTTACCGCGATGCGGTCTTCCGGCTTCAGGATATCAAAATACAGCGCGGTAAGGACCGACACCAGCGACGCGCTGGACGCCTGATGACCGCCGACCTTGAGCCCGTCACGGCTCGGTCGCAGATGATTCGCATTGTGGATCGTCCAGCTTGAAAGCCAAAGCAGCTTGCGCTCCAGCGCGCGCAGATAGCCGAGCTTCCCGGCGTCTGGAGCGGGACTTTCCGCAGGGTAAATTCGCGTCAGGGGAGTTGCCATGGCAATCTCGTTTCTGATTCCGGCGGATACGATTTGGAGTATAAGGCGCGCGGTTGATATTTATCTTGCGAATTTGCCCAGTGATTCGCATATAATTGCAATATTCTGCTTAAATTATCCACAAATTATAAAGAACATTGCGCAAATGCCCTTGGATGAGATTGATTACCGCATTTTAGCCTGCCTGCAGGGCAATGCCAGGATATCCAATAGCGACCTGGCGCAGGAAATCGGCCTGTCCCCGTCGCCCTGTCTGCGCCGGGTCCGCGATCTTGAGAAATCCGGCGCCATAAAGGGCTACGCTACCCTGCTTGAGCCCTCTGTGGTGGGGCTGCCCGTCAGCGTCTTCGTCCAGGTCACGCTTGAGCGGCAGGTTGAGCATGCGCTGGAGGATTTTGAACGGACGGTACTGGCCCGCCCGGAGGTGATGGAATGCTATCTGATGACCGGAGATGCGGATTACTTGATGCGAATTGTTGTCGCGGATGTAACGGCTTATGAAATATTTCTAAAGGAGCACCTGACCCGGGCGCCCGGTGTGGCCAGCATCAATTCTAGCTTTGCGCTCAACCAGGTCAAGTACGGCACCGCGCTGCCGCTACCGCAGAAATCGCCGCCGAAGGCGGAGTCATAGATCCCGTGAAATCAGTTCACGACCAGTTCGGTGTAACGGTCCGTAAAGGATCTGAGCGCCAGCATGCGGGCGCCGCCATCGAAGAAGTTCCGATTGGGCCTGCGGAAGCTGACATGGAAACGAACATGGGGGATGCCATAGGGATCGTCCACAACGGAAAGAACCTCGGCGGTTTCTTCCATACGGTCGTCGTGGACCCGGCGATAGGTTTCGCCGGCCTCGATGTTTTCCAGATTGGCGCCACGATGAAACACGCTCGCTATCGCACGCCCGGTACTACTCATATTCAACCAATTCATGACGCCCGGGGTCTCCAACCAAAAATTCAAAGGCACGTAATCAAGCGTCTATAAGACCCCAATGACATTAAAATCACGTTAAAAACCGCTAAACAAGTGGCCAAAAACAAAGTGTTTAGCCGCTTTCTTGCGTTAACCTGGAACAAGTAGGCCGTATGCCACCACCCAAAAGGCGTCTTTAACCGTCGGCGCCAAGCCCCCGAAGCACGCGCATGACCCCTGGCAGACCTTCGGGAATATCCTCGGCGATCAGACCGGGACCAAAAGCCCGGGCCGCCTCGCCATGAATCCAGGCCGCCATGCAGCCCGCGTCGAACGGATTTACGCCCTGGGCCAGCAATCCGAGCGCGATGCCCGCAAGAACGTCGCCCGCCCCGGCAGTCGCCAGATCTGGCGGCGCATTGTTGTTGATGGCGGCCCGCCCATCGGGCGCGGCGATGACCGTATCGACGCCCTTGAGAAGCACCACCGCGCCGCATTCCTCGGAAGCCGCGCGCGCGCGGGACAGCCGGTCGCCGACATGACGAAAGAGGCGCCTGAATTCACCGTCATGGGGGGTGATCAAACAAGGCTTGTTCGCGACCGCCCGGTGCAAAACGGCCGGATCGTCGGAAAACACACTCAGCCCGTCCGCATCGAGGACGGTCGCCCTGCCCGCCGCCAGGGCAGCGAGCGCCATATCCCGCGTGGTTCGGTTGAGGCCGCCGCCGGGGCCGACCAGGACCGCGTTCTTTCGTTCGTCATCGAGCAGCGCGGCGAACTCCGCGGCATTGGAGACCGGCTTGGTCAGAATGCCCGGATTATCGGCGGCATAGATGGAGCTGACCTCCGGTCGGCTGGCGATGGTGCATATGCCCGCGCCGATCCGCATGGCGGCCCGTGCGGCGAGACGCGCCGCGCCGGTCATTTCCGTGCCACCCGCGATCAGGCCATGGCCCCGGCTGAATTTGTGATCGGATGCATGGGGCCAGGGAAATCTGTCGAGCCAAAGCGACGGCTGGTTGGCGAAGGTCCGGGGCGCAATCCCGGTCAGAACCCCGCTCGGAATTCCAATATCGGCGACCACGATTTCACCGGCCAGATCGCGACCGGGCATCAGCAAATGGCCCGGCTTGCGGCGGAAAAATGTGACCGTCAGACGCGCCCTCGGCGCAGCGCCCAGGACAGCGCCTGAATCGCCATGAACGCCGCTCGGCACATCGATCGATACACAGGGCGCATCGCCCAAATTCAACGCCTCGATAGTCGCCCGCGCGTCTCCCGTTGGGGCCCGGTTCAGTCCAGCCCCGAACAGGGCGTCAACCACCAGTTCAGCGCCCTCAAGCACGTCCGGCGACAGCGCAAGGACAGAACCATCCCAGCGATCGGAATTTAGCCTTGCATCGCCGGAAAGCCGGTCACGGGGCCCCAGCAGGGCGAGTGTCACCGGCCAACCGGCTTGCGCAAGCAGGCGCGCGACAACAAAGCCGTCTCCACCGTTATTGCCGGGCCCACAGAGCACGGCAACGGGCCGAGCCGCCCATCTGCCGCGGATCTGCTCGACGACCGCGGCCCCGGCGGCCTCCATCAGCCCAGCCCCGGAAATACCGGACGCAATGGCATCCCCATCGGCGCGCGCCATGTCGGCAACGGTCAGAAGCGCTGCAGCGTTTTCCGCAATATTTTCAAGGGGGGTTTCCATGGGGATCTAGTGGATCGTTCCCTCGGGCCATGCGAAGAACGGCGGAAGCGTTTCCTGCAGACTGTCGCCCAGTTCAGTGCCGGTCAGATTTAAAAAATGGATGATTTCATCGGGTTGCAGCAGTGGCGTCGCAACCCGGGTGATATCCCGCGCCACATCGTTGAACAATTCGTCGGAATTCTCGCGCAGCGTCATGCCGACCGTCAACCTGGCCGTATTATCCCGCCCGTCTTCCGACGCCGCCCCCGAAAGAGTGATCAGCCGGGCTTCGGCGACGGCGCCGTCATGGGATTGCAGAACCGACGCCAGGGCTTGAACCAACCCGTCGGGAACCGTGTCGGGCACATCGATCATGATCGGATCGTCCGATGGGTCCATGGGCAGGTCTGCGGGCGTTTCCTCGATCATCTCCACTTCGGGGTCCTTGAGATTTTCCAGGGTTTCGGGATCGAACAGATAAAACCCTTCATCGCCCGCGAAAAACGCGACCGAGAAATCCGGATCAATGATCGACAGGAGCACATCGGCGCCGATACCGATATATCCAACATCCGAGCCGGATTCACCGGCCCATTTCTGCAGCCGCTCAAAATCATCGAACATGGGCACGGCCCGTTGGTCATCCACATCCATGACGATCAGCGAAAAATTCTCGGGCGCATCGGTCACATATTCGTCCTCATCCTCACCCTGACTGTCATCCAGAACAGTAGGGACGAAAACTTCGGTGGCGAGTAGGCGTTGATAGAATTCGTTCGGCTTCAGGCGGCGCTGATCCATGGCGATCAAGGCCTGTTCCAATGGACTTAGGGAGGGACTCTCGGGCTGGCCGGACATTTCAATCTTCCTGAATGGTCAAAACGCGCCGTTTCACATTGACTCGACCCGATCCGCACCAAATAGTCCAGCCCAATCCCAATCGCAACCCGAAAGGTTACCGCCATGACGTACCAGAACATTCGCTTTTCGATCGAAAACGGCATCGCCAGTCTCGTGCTCGCCCGCGACGACATTCGCAACGCCTATTCGGACCAGGAATTCAGCGACGAAATCGTCGATGCGGTAAACCAGACCCAGCGCAGCACGGAGGCGCGGGTACTGGTTCTGTCCGCCGAGGGATCGGCCTTTTCGGCCGGTGGAAATATCAAGGACATGCGTGACCAGAAAGGCATTTTCGGCGGCGGTCCGGCGGCCGCGCGGCGCGGCTATATCGAAGGGATTCAGCAGGTGCCCAAGGCCCTGTATGGCCTGGATATCCCGTCCATCGCCGCCGTGCAGGGGCCGGCCATCGGGGCGGGCTGCGATCTGGCGCTCTATTGCGATCTGGTGATCTGTTCGACCAGGGCGCGGTTCGGCGAAACCTTCATCAATGTGGGCATTATCCCGGGTGACGGCGGCGCCTGGATTTTGCCGCGCCGGGTCGGATTGCAGCGGGCGGCCGAGTTGATTTTCACCGGACGAATCGTCGACGGGCCGGAAGCCGCCGAAATCGGCATGGCGCTGGAATGCGTCGATCCGGACGGGCTTATGACGCGGGTCATGGAAATGGCGGAAAACATAGCCTCTCGTCCGCCGATCACCGCCCGCATGCTAAAATCCCTTCTACGCCAGTCATTGAGTTCCGGATTGCATGATTTTCTGGATAATTGCGCCGCCCTGCAGGCGATCTGCCATTCCACCGACGATCACATGGAAGCCGTGACGGCCATGCTGGACAAGCGAACACCCAATTTTCGGGGGTCCTGATCCTGAACATCCTGATGACCGGCAGAAATTGGGATGATCGGCAGGAATTGCCCGCCAACAGCGCACAAATGGCCCGTTCAGGCCATTTGTGCGGGCAGGTTGGAAATGCCGCGGCGCTAACCCATTGAATTCCGGTCATTTTACTTTGGCATGATTCCTGCATGGTATTCGGAGACGCGCCCCCGCGCCGAAGGTTCAGGAGTAAATAAAATGACCGCAGCCACCGCGGAAGCAATTTCGCAATCTCAACTGACCATGCCCCCCAGCATGTTCACGGTGCCTATTAACGAAGACACGATTCCGGCCCTTGCGCCGGTCGGCGCCATGGCGACTGGTGCCACCGCGACTGAAGCCATGGAAACTGGACCCGATGAACGGGCGCAGATCGCCCAGGCCATCGAGGCCGCCGAGGCGGACGATGCGTTTGGCGAAGAAATCAAGATCGGTTTCGAAAAGCTTCGCGCCATGAACCATACCGAGCTTCGCCAGGTCATTACGCGCCGGGTCGAATTGCTGGAAACGGTTCTGCGCGGGCGGGAAGAACGCCGCGCCGCCATTGATACGGCAAGGCTTGCCTCCCGCATGCTGGATTTGCGCCGCGAACGCGCGTTTCGGATCCAGAAACGGGTGAATTTCGGCAGCGCGCTCGCCGCTGTCGCCTCGACCATGCTGATCGTTGCAGTGATGGTCTAAGAATTCGCGCGGCGCCTCTCTTCGGGAAGAAAGCAACCGCTCAAGCAAAAACCGGGTCTCTCAGAGGCCCGGATTTTGTTGTTCAGTCCTATAGTCAGGCTGCCGACATGTTTCCGCTGACCGCCGAGAGATGGGTCAAGACCTCATCCAGCACCATCACATCGGCGTATTTGTGATGCAGGTCGAATAAATTGATCTTGTGCGACAGCTCGCTACGGTCAAACACGCATTCCTCGACCACCGTCATGTGATAGCCGTTTGAATAGCCGTCGACCACGCTGGCTCGCACGCAGCCCGACGTGCTTTCACCGCACACGATCAGGCTGTCGATGCCCAGCTGGGTCAGATAGGCGATCAACGGCGTGCCATAGAACCCGCTGGCCCGTTCCTTCTGGATCACCACGTCGCCGTCCTGGGGCGTAAAGGCTTCATATATGTCGTTATCATCGTCGCGCGGCGGAGCGTCCCCACGCTGGCGCTTGGTGGCGCGGACCTTGCCTGCACCACTGGACCCCGTGGTGTAAAATACAGGCAGCCCGGCGGCGCGCGCCGCGGCGAACAGCTTCTTGGTCGGCTCAATCGCATTATGGGCATAGACGCCGCAAGTACTGGGGTTGTCGCGGGTGATTTCGTGTGGCGGGCGCGCGCCGCCGCGATAGACCAGCGAATAGAGATCTATTGCCAGCAGGGCCGGACGGGCGCCCACATAGACCTCTCGGCGGTAATCCCGGTAAACCTCAAGTATTTCCGGGCTGACGATGTCTTGCCAACAATGATCCTCAAAATCCCGCGCCATTCGGCGTCTCCCCATGTCCCTTAGTTGCCGAACATTTACACGCGAATGGGCGTCGAACACAAGGGAGCCGCTTGTACCCCAACGGCACGGTTGTTACGTTGCTTAAGAGATTAATGCCGAACAGGGAGAACAGCGATGACCATCAGGCTGAGCACGTTACCGGGCGCCAATCCGCCGGTCGATATCGAGAATCTGGACGCGCTTCCCGCCCCGGCCAAGGAGCTGCTCGACGGAAGGATCTACGCGACCGTCGCCACCCTGCGCAAATCCGGCCCTCCCCATGTCACCGTGGTCTGGTGCGACCGGGATTCGGACTATGTCTACATCAACTCGTCCAAGGGCAGGATCAAGGATCGCAATCTCAGGGAACGGCCGGAGATCACGCTGCATCTATTGAACCCGGCGAACAGCTATCACTGGCTGTCGATCGAGGGGACAGTCATCAAAATGACCGATGAAGACGATCCGGTCCATGCCGCCGATGTCACCAAGCATATCGACGATCTGGGCGAATTCTACGTCAAGAAACGGCCTTACCCGAACCGGTTCCCCGGCGAGGTCCGCGTGAAATACAAGATCCAGCCGACACGGATTGTCTCATTTGGGCCGCTGGGGTAAGACCTGATACCCGACCAGAACGGACCGCTCTGATGACCCCTGATCGCGACAGCCAACCCGGCCGCAACGCGTTGATCGCGCTTGCCGCCGATGCGACGACCGGCGAATTGATGCTGCGCGCGGCGGGGCTGCGCGATGCCGGTCACGGAGACCTGGTATCCTATTCGCGCAAGGTCTTTATCCCGCTGACCCGGCTGTGCCGCGACGTGTGCCATTACTGCACATTCGCCCATCCGCCACGGGCGGGCGAAGACCCGTATCTGTCGCCGGACGATATTCTCGCAATCGCCCGGGCGGGGGCCGGGGCCGGTTGTCACGAAGCGCTGTTCACATTGGGCGACAAGCCGGAGCTCAGATACCGCGCGGCGCGCGGCGCACTGAACGCGCTCGGATTCGAGACCACCATCGACTATCTCATCGCAATGGCCCGGCTGGTTTATGAGGAAACCGGGTTGCTGCCCCACGCCAACCCGGGCGTGATGACCAAAGCCGAGATCGCAGGCCTGCGCAAGGTGACCGTTTCACAGGGCATCATGCTGGAAAGCGCGTCCGAGCGTCTGTGTGAGGCGGGCGGCCCCCATCACGGGTCGCCGGACAAACACCCGGCGGCCCGGCTCGAGACCATTGAACTGGCCGGAGAATTACGCGTGCCGTTCACATCGGGCATCCTGATCGGCATCGGCGAAACCTGGGAAGAACGCATCGATTCCCTGATCGCCCTGCGCGATATCCATGACCGGCATGGACATATCCAGGAACTCATCATCCAGAATTTCCGCGCCAAGCCGGCCACCAAAATGGCCGATGCGCCCGATCCGGAATTCGACGAACTGGCCCGCACCATCGCCATTGCGCGCATCGTCTTCGGGCCGGACATGAATATCCAGGCGCCGCCGAATTTGACGCCCGGTGATTACGCCAGGCTGGTCGCGGCGGGGATCAATGATTGGGGCGGCGTGTCGCCGGTCACCCCGGACCATGTCAATCCGGAAGCGCCCTGGCCCCATCTCGACGATCTGCGCGCCGAGACCGAAGCGGCCGGCAAGCTGCTGGTTGAACGGCTCGCTGTCTATCCCGGCTTCGCGCTTGATTGCGATCGCTGGCAGGATGCGCCCATGGCCAAACCCGTGCGGCGCGCCATGGATTCCGATGGGTTCGCCCGATCCGAGAGCTGGTCGCCGGGGCTGGAACTCCCCATTCCAGCCATAGCTCGCAGCGGCAAATCCAGCGGCGAGATCGACAGGATCATCGCGCGCGCCTATGACGGCAATGGCTTGGAAGAAAATGAAATCGCCACATTGTTTCGCGCGCGCGGCTCTTCCTTTCACGCAGTTTGCGACGCCGCCAATGAGCTGAGAAAAACAATCAACGGCGACACGGTCGGCTATGTGGTCAACCGGAACATCAACTACACCAATGTCTGCTATTTCCGCTGCGGCTTTTGCGCGTTCTCCAAGGGCAAGCTGAGCGAGAATTTGCGCGGCGCGCCCTATGACCTGGCGCTGGATGAAATCGCCCGCCGGGTTGATGAAGCCTGGCGGCGGGGCGCAACCGAAGTCTGCATGCAGGGCGGCATCCACCCCGACTATAGCGGCAAGACCTATCTGGAGCTCTGCCGTGTGGTGAAACAGACCGCACCCGAAATGCATATCCATGCTTTTTCGCCGCTGGAAATTTTCCAGGGCGCCGCGACCTTGGGCATTTCGGTTCCGGCGTTTCTCGACCAGTTGATCAAAGCCGGGCTGGGGTCCCTGCCCGGCACGGCGGCCGAAATCCTGGACGATGAAGTGCGCAAAGTTCTCTGTCCGGACAAGCTGAATACCGGGGAATGGCTGGCCGTGATTGAGGCCGCCCATGAAGCCGGACTGCGCACCACGGCGACCATCATGTATGGGCATGTGGACGGGCCGGTGTCCTGGGCGCGTCATCTGTCGCGGCTGCGCGCCCTGCAGGAACGCAGCGGTGGGTTTACCGAATTCGTCCCCCTGCCCTTCGTGCATATGGAAGCGCCGATCTATCTGAAAGGCCTGGCGCGCAAGGGTCCGACATTTCGCGAAACAATCCTGATGCATGCCGTCGCGCGGCTTGCGCTGCACCCGGTCATTCCCAACATCCAGGTGTCCTGGGTCAAGATGGGCGAAGACGGCGTCGCCGCCTGTCTCGCGGCGGGGGTCAATGATCTGGGCGGGACCCTGATGAACGAGACTATTTCGCGCGCCGCCGGCACCCAGCACGGGCAGGAATTTCCACCCGAATGCATGGAAGAATTGATCCGCAATGCAGGACGGATTCCGGTCCAGCGCACGACGTTGTATGGCGAACCCGATGCGGCGCGGCGCGCGGCTTCATTTGACGCCGACGAACTGGCCCCGGTGGTTCAGACACCGGCCGGGAAATACGCTCGCGACTCGGCGGCGGCATGATAATTAAGCCGCGATCTTCATTTCCGGGCGGGAAAAAGCAATGACATCCAAATTACCCACAATTGCCGTGCTCGGCGGGACCGGCGCCGAGGGCTCCGGCCTCGCCTTTCGCTGGGCCCGGGCCGGGTACAAGGTGATCATCGGATCCCGCGATGCGAGCCGGGCCGGGGAAGCCGCCGCCGCAATCGACCAGACGGGGATTACCGGCGCGGACAATGAAACCGCCGCCCGGGAATGCGATATCGCCGTCCTCACCGTGCCCTTCGCGGCCCAGCGGGAGACTCTGGCCCAGGTTCGCGCGGAACTTCAGGGCAAGATCCTGATCGATGTCACCGTGCCCTTGGCGCCGCCCCGGGTTTCGCGGGTTCAATTGCCGGCGGAAGGCTCGGCGGCGCAGCTCGCCCAGGCCACCCTCGGCGACGGGGTCGAGGTGGTGTCCGCCTTCCAGAGCGTGTCGGCCCATCACCTGAAAGATCCCGATTACAAAATCGACTGCGACGTGCTGGTTTGCGGCGACGGAAAAGAAGCGCGCGAGGCGGCCATTGTGCTGGTCGAAGCCGCCGGCATGAACGGCATTCACGCCGGCCCCCTGGCCAATGCGGCGGCCTCGGAGGCGCTGACATCGGTGCTGATCTGGATCAACCGGCGCTACAAGGTTCCCAGCGCCGGCATCCGCATCACCGGGTTGGACGGAGGCGAAACCGGTTGAGCGGACAAGCGGCAAAGCTGGCCATCACGGCCCTTGGCGGGGTGAAGCGTGTTCGTCCCGGCGACGATCTGTGCGCGCTGGCGATTGAGTCGTTGGCGGCCAATGGCGAGACATTGCAGAACGGCGATATCCTGGTGCTGGCGCAAAAGATCGTGTCCAAGTCGGAATCCCGCTATGCGGATCTGGGCGCGGTCACGCCCTCGGCGGAAGCGGTCAAGCTGGCCGGCCAGGTCAATAAGGACGCGCGGCTGGTCGAGTTGATCCTGGGCGAATCGCGCGAAATCGTGCGCCACCGGCCGGGCGTGCTGATTGTGCTCCACCGGCTCGGCTATGTGATGGCGAACGCGGGCATCGACGCCTCCAATGTGGAACCGGAATTCGGCGCGGACACGGTACTGCTGCTGCCCGAGGACCCGGACCGGTCGGCGGAAAATTTGCGCAAGATGGTCCTCGCCGCCACCGGTGTGCGTATCGGGGTGGTGATCAATGACAGCCTGGGCCGCGCCTGGCGCAATGGCACCATGGGCGTCGCCCTGGGCGTCGCCGGCATTCCGGGAGTGCTGGATCTGCGCGGGCGGGAAGATCTCATGGGCCGCGAGCTCCGGGTCAGCGAAATCGGCGTGGCCGATGAAATCGCGTCCGCGGCGTCAATCGTCATGGGGCAGGCCGATGAAGGCCGCCCCCTGGTGCATATCAGGGGCTTTCCCTACCCGCCGGCGGAAGGCTCGGGCGCCGAGCTGATCCGCGATCCGGAAATGGATCTGTTCCGATGAGCGCGGGCGAGCAGATTCTCGCGCTCGCCGGCGGCGTCGGCGGCGCCAAGCTGGCCCATGGTCTGGCCATGACCATGGAGGCGGAAAAGCTCGTGGTTGCCGTCAATACGGGCGACGATTTCGAACATCTCGATTTCTATATCTCGCCCGATCTCGATACGGTCATGTACAATCTGGCCGAAATCAACAACACGGAAACCGGCTGGGGCGTGACCGGCGAGAGCTGGAATTTCATGGACGCGCTGGCCAGGTTCGGCGGCGAGACCTGGTTCAGGCTGGGCGACCGGGATCTCGCGACCCACGTTGAGCGCACCCGGCGGCTGCGCGCCGGTGAGGCCCTGTCCGATATCACGGAAAATCTGTGCAGCCGGCTGGGCATTGCCTGCGCCGTTATTCCCATGAGTGACGGTCCCGTGCGCACCATCGTTGAAACATCGACCGGGGAGACGCTTCCGTTTCAGGATTATTTCGTGAGGCTGGCCTGCGCCCCCCAGGTCACGGGCTTCCGGTTCGATGGCGCGGACCAGGCTGAACCGGCCCCGGCGCTCGCCAGAATGATGGAAGGCGACAGCATTGGCGCGGTAATCATCTGCCCCTCCAACCCCTATGTCAGCATCGCCCCCATGCTGGCGATCCCCGCCTTTGGCGCATTCATCAAATCCCGCAAAATCCCCGTGGCGGCGGTGTCGCCCATCGTCGGCGGCCAGGCCATCAAGGGCCCGGCGGCCAAGATGATGGCCGAACTGGGCGTGGATATTTCGGCGCTCGGCATTGCGCGGCATTATGAGGGGCTGATTGACGGGCTGGTGATCGACGAGGCCGACCGGGATTTGTTGCGCCCCATCGAAGAGCTCGGCATAAAAGTTCTGGTGACGAACACCATCATGCGCGACGTGGCGGAAAAATCCCGCCTGGCGGAACAGACCGTCGAATTCGCGCGCCGCCTGAAGGTCACGGCATGAAAATCAACGCCGTCATACCGGTCAAATCCCTGGCCCATGGGAAGACCCGCCTCGCGGGGTTTCTGGATGATGCGGACCGGGCCGCATTGAACGCCTCGCTGCTCGACCACGCGCTTGATCTGGCGGAGGTGTTTCCCGGCCTGTCCAACACCATCGTGGTCAGCGCCGACAAGCGGGTGCTGGAGATCGCAAAATCCCGCGGCGCACTGGGCCTGCGGGAAACAAATAGCGGCCTCAACCCGGCAATAGAACTGGGCATGACGGCCGCGCGGAACAACAGGGCGCGCGCCATCCTGGTGCTGCCGACCGATCTCCCCATCGCCACCGCCGAGGATCTGCTGGCGTTGGCCGTTAGCCCCGCCGGCATGACCATTGCGGCGGACCGGCGCGGCTTCGGCACCAACGCGCTCTGTGTGCCGACATCGGAGGATTTCACATTCCGCTTCGGCGACGACAGCTTCGTCGCCCATCTGGAAGAAGCGCAGCTTTCGGGACTGAGCGCGCATATCGTGCACCGCCCCAATCTGAGTTTCGATATCGACACGCCGGACGATTACCGCCATTGGAAGGCGATGCATTAGTCAAACCCGCCGCGCGCCGCCGAGGCGGCGTTCCAGCCGCGCCGAGTAGCGCGACATGGAAAAACAGAACACCCAGAAGACCAGCGCCGCGAACACATATCCTTCCACCGAATAGCCGAGCCATTCGGGATCCGTCAGCGCCGCCTTGATGATGCCGAGGAAATCGAACAACCCGATGATCAGCACCAGGGTGGTGTCCTTGAACAGGGCGACGAACACGTTGACGATACCGGGGATCACGATGCGCAGGGCCTGGGGCAAAACCACGGCGATCATGATCCGCCAATAGCCGAGCCCGAGCGCCTCGGCCGCCTCGATCTGGCCGCGCGGCACGGCCTGGAGCCCGCCGCGCACGACCTCCGCCATATAGGCGCCGGCGAACAGGGCCACACCGATCAGCGCGCGCAGCAGCTTGTCCAGGGTCACGCCGTCGGGCAGGAACAGAGGCAGCATCACCGCCGCCATGAACAGCACGGTGATCAGCGGCACGCCGCGCCACAATTCGATGAAGACCACGCAGAGCGCGCGGATCACGGGCATGGAGGATTGACGCCCCAGCGCCAGCAAAATCCCCACCGGCAGGGACGCGGTAATGCCGACTCCCGCCACGATCAGGGTCAGCATCAGCCCGCCCCATTTTTCGGTCTCGATTTCCGGCAACGAAAACACGCCGCCCAGAAAGAACCCGACCGCAACCCAGGGAAACAGCAGGACCAGCCCGATTCCGATCCAGCCCTTGTGACGCGCCTTCGGCAGGAACAACGGGATCACGGCGGCGATCAGGACGACGAACGCCACATCGACCCGCCAGCGTTCCGGGCCCGGATAGAAGCCGTAGATAAACTGGTCGAACCGGGCGCGGATGAAAACCCAGCACGCGCCGCCGCTGGTGCAATCGCTTCTTGTGTCGCCGCGCCAGTCCGCGTCGATGACGGCCCAATCGATCAGGGGCGGCAGCGCGGCATAGATCAACCCTAGCGCCGCCAGTGTCAGGGCCCCGTTGAGCGGCGTCGAAAACAGATTGGCGCGAACCCAGCCTGTCATCAGGCGCCGCCCCTGCTGGTCACGCGCCGGTTATAGAAATTCATCCACATGGCGATGACCAGGCTGATGGCGAGATAGACCGCCATGGTGATGACGATCACCTCGACCGCCTGGCCGGTCTGGTTGAGAACCGTGCCGGCGAACACCGAGATCAGGTCCGGATAGGCGATGGCGGCGGCCAGCGAGGAATTCTTGGTCAGGTTCAGATACTGGTTGGTCAAGGGCGGGATGATCACCCGCATGGCCTGGGGAATGACGATGTCGATCAAAATCCGGCGGCGCGACAGGCCAAGGGAGGCGGCCGCTTCCAGTTGGCCGCGCGGAACCGCCTCGATCCCCGCCCGCACCACCTCGGCGATGAAGGCGGCGGTATAAAGCGTCAGCGCCAGCAACAGGGCCACCAGTTCGGGGATCAGAACCCAGCCGCCGCGATAGTTGAAGCCGCGCAGCGCCGGCACATCCCACGACAGGGAAAACCCACCGGGCAGAGCGGCCAGGGCGACCAGACCGGTCACGCCGACAAAAATCGCGGCCGCCCTGACGAACCGGCCGTTCGAGTATCGGAGGTACAGCGCCGCCCCGGCCAGCCCGCCCAGCGCGCCCAGCACCAGCCAGACCAGCCCGGACTCGATAACGGGCGACGGCATATAAAGGCCGCGGACATTGAGGAAAATCGCATCGGCGAACCCATGGCTGTTGCGCGGCGACGGCAGGGCGTGCAACGCCGCGAAGTACCAGAAGAATATTTGCAGCAGCAGGGGAATATTGCGCAGGGTTTCGATATAGATCGTGGCCAACCGCGCGATCAGCCAATTGCGCGACAGCCGCCCGATGCCAATGGCGAACCCCAGCACCGTCGCACATATAATGCCGAGCACGGAGACCAGCAGGGTGTTCAGCAGACCGACCACGAAGGCCCGCCCGTAGGTCGAGGCCTCGCTATAGGGGATCAGCGACATGGTGACGCCGAACCCCGCCGTGGAATCGAGAAACCCGAAGCCGGACGCGATGCCGCGCCGCGCCAGATTGTCGAACAGATTGCCGAGCAGAAAACTGCTCAGCAACGCCACGCCGGCCACGGCGAGAACCTGCCATAGAACCGAACGGTAACGCCGGTCATACCAGATCTGACGCATTCGGGCGCAGCCGTTCACCGCACGGGCGGCGCATACATGACGCCGCCCTTGCTCCAAAGCCGGTTGAGCCCGCGCGCAATATTCAGCGTCGTGCCGGGCCCCAGATTGCGCTGGAACATTTCGCCGTAATTTCCCACATGCCGCACCACATCATAGGCCCATTGGTTGGACAGATTGAGATTCTCGCCCAGCTTGCCTTCCACCCCAAGCAGCCTTCTTATGCCCGGATTTGTGGTCGCCGCGCGCAGATTCCGGGCATTCTTCGACGTGACGCCCAGCTCCTCCGCATTGATCATGGCGAACAGGGTCCAGCGCACGATGTTGAACCATTCGTCGTCGCCCTGGCGCACCAGCGGCCCGAGCGGTTCCTTGGAAATGATCTCGGGCAGGATCACATGGGCATCCGGCTGCTTGAGCTTGATGCGCTGGGCATAGAGCCCCGACTGGTCGGTGGTGTACGCATCGCAACGGCCGGCGTCATAGGCGGCCACCACCTCATCGGATTTCTCGAACGTCACCGGGGTGTATTTCATGCCGTTGGACCGGAAATAATCCGCCGCGTTGAGCTCGGTGGTGGTGCCCGCATTGATGCAGACCGTGGCGCCGTCGAGCTGTTTGGCGCTTTTCACGCCGAGGTCCTTGCGCACCATGAAGCCCTGACCGTCATAATAGATGACGCCGGCGAAATTGAGCCCGAGCCGCGTGTCCCGGGTCTGGGTCCAGGTCGTGTTGCGCGACAGCAGATCAAGCTCGCCCGATTGCAGCGCCGTGAAGCGCTGCTTCGCCGTCAGGGGCACGAATTTCACCTTCATCGGGTCGCCGAGAACGGCCGACGCCACCGCGCGGCAAAAATCCACATCAATGCCGTTCCAGTTGCCCTTGGCGTCGGGGCTGGAAAAACCGGGCAGGCCCCCGCTCACCCCACAGCGCACGAAGCCCTTCTCGCGAACGCCATCCAGCGTCGGGCCGGCGGCGGCCGGCGGCGCGCCGGCGGCCAGCCCCGCAATGAACGTGAAACCCAGAACGATAAATATCAATCGGCGCATTGGTTTTCTCCCCCGGTTATCGGCCCATCATCGCAAGCCTTGCTCAGGGTATCAACCGCTCTTGGCGGGACCGACGAAAAGCCACCGCCCGAAAAAGCGACGATAGACCCCATGCCCACCGGGGATGCGGGCGAATTATATCCCTCCCCCCTTGAGGGGGAGGCAAGGAGGGGGGACGACGCCGCAAGGCGGCAAAAAGGTTTTTCAGGCGCTTCCGCGTCACTCCCATCAAGCGCAATCCGCGCCGCAATCTCTGCGCAGAGCCCGTTGATGCGCCGGCGGATCGCCATGCCATCGCGCCGCAACTCCCGATATGCCCGCCCGCGCCCGCCATGGACGAGCCGCGCGCGGCGGCAGCGTTCCAGACCTTCCACCGTGCGCGGCCCGGTCGACTTGCCGCCATGCAGCCGGCAACGACCATTCTTCATGGCCGGCTGACGACAGCCCGCCGACCGGCGGCCGCTCTG
>CALGIA010000271.1 GCA_937916005.1 uncultured Rhodospirillaceae bacterium | reverse complement strand
CGACATAAAACAGGAATATGATGGCCACTGCGGCCCAAGCATGCCGATTATAATATGCGCCCCAGGTGATCTCGCTATAGCCCTTGCCGCTCCCCATGGGGACAACGATGAGCAACCAGAGAAATACCAGGGTTGTCACGGCTGCCGGCAATGAAAACCGGGAATACATGGTGAGCGTTGCCGCCAGCAAAAGGATGGCCGCCGCCAACACACCTCCGAACGCGAGCACCGTACTGGGCGGCAACCCCGCATGAAATCCCAACGCAGGGAAATAGAAGACCAACGGTCCGTATAATGTGTGAAAATCAATAGATGGGAATTGCCCCTGGAAAACACGGTGGGCGCTATTAACAAGCGCCAAAACATCATTGAGCCACGTTCTAACAAAGGTCGATTCTGGGGATACCAATGAAATATAGGAAATCACCAAAGAAAAAATATATATAAATCCTAATGTTAATAAGTTTTTTCTACGGGAAAATTCATATATCCACGGATAATAATTATTCATTATTTTCAATCCACGCACTATGTGTGCTCGTTTCCGTTCTGAGGCGTATATGAAATGTGCCGAATTCGAGTTAAAAATGGGTGAAACCAAAGGCACAGGCCAGTCGGGTGATCGGCATCAGACGCCGGAAACAGCCTTGGTGGCGGCCTGTCCGAAACCCCGACCCCAGATTGGGCTTTGCCTCAAGCCGAAGGCGCGATACATGTTAAAATTATGAAGTGGTGGAATGTAATGGTCCTGGCGGTGACCGCGTTAACCGCAAACACGGAAGTGGCATTGGCGGACTGTTCTGATCCGGGGGAACCCGGTGTGTCCTGGCAACGATGCTACTTTGAACGCCAGGATCTCCGCGGAATTCATCTCAACAAAGCCAAGCTGCGCGACGCCTCGTTTTCCCGAGCAATAATGACCGGGGCCGATCTTTCCGGCGCGGATGCCTTCCGGGCCAAATTCATCAGCACGGACATGGCCGGCGCAAAATTTGACGACGCCCGGCTGCTTGAGACCGATTTCACCAAAGCAGACCTTTCCAAGGCATCCTTTCGCAATACCGATCTGCGCCGAGCTAGACTCTTTCGCGCAAATTTGCGGGGCGCGGACCTGACGGGGGCGCAATTGCGCGATGCAGACCTTCATTACGCCGATTTTTCCGGCGCGACATGGGTAGACGGCAAAAAAATTTGCAGTGAAGGATCGATCGGCAGATGCGAGTAGCTGCCCGAACGATGAATCAACAAAACCGACCGATATCTTCTCGATAGCACCTTCTCGACAAAAAGGACCTCTGTATGGCGGGGGGAAACGATAAGAACGACCGGGAAATCCGGCGCAGGGCCTCATTAATCCGCCGCCTGCAGTCCCTGGCCCGCCCGGTGCTGCATAACGATCAACTGGTGTTGCTTATATTATCGATTGCCGCGGCCGCGGCGGCGGCCTATGGCGCAATCGCGTTCCGCGAACTCTATCTGTCCAACCGGTTTTTTGCTTTCGGCACCACGTCGGAGGAACTCTACAGCCATGTTGAGACGCTCACCATATGGCACCGCGTGTTGGCGCCCACGCTGGGCGGGTTGCTGGTGGGATTATTGATCCGCTACCTCATGCCCGAGCAGCGGCCAGAGGGCGTCCCCGACGTCATGGAGGCCGTGGCGCTTCGGTCCGGCGCGATGACCGCCCGCGCGGGGATCAGCGCAGCGATTATCAGCGCAACATCAATCGGGTTCGGCGCATCAGTGGGACGTGAGGGGCCGGTGGTTCACCTTGGCGCGACGCTGTCATCGCTGCTGGCGCAAAAAATCGGCCTCAGCCGATCCCAGACCATCACATTGATCGGGTGCGGCGCAGCGGCGGCGGTTTCATCATCATTCAACGCGCCGATCGCCGGCGTGTTTTTCGCGCTTGAAGTGGTGATCGGTCATTATGCCTTGAGCGCCTTCGCCCCCATCGTGATTGCATCGGTCGTGGGCACAATGATATCCCGCACCCATTTTGGCGACTTTCCGGCCTTCATTATCCCGGGCAACACCAGCGTTTCGCCCTTCGAGTTTCCGGGCTTCATCCTGCTTGGAATCCTATGCGCCGCGACGGCGGTTATTTTCATGAAAAGCGTCGCCGCCACCCGCGCGGCAGCGCAGCGAATTCCTGGGCCTGCGTGGTGGCGCCCCATGTATGGCGGCCTCTTCATCGGGTTGATCGCGATCCCCCTTCCCCATGTGCTGGGCGTCGGCTATGGGGCGACTGACGCCACCCTGAAAGGCCTGTTTCCACTGGAATTGTTGATCATGCTGGTCGTCGCGAAATTGGCGGCGACGGCGATTTCCATCGGTTCGGGATTCGGCGGCGGCGTGTTCAGCCCGTCGCTGTTCATGGGCGCCGTGCTGGGGGCGAGTTTCGGCATCATCGCCACCGCCATCGCGCCGGAATATTCCTCGGGCGTCGTCAGCTACGCATTGGTCGGCATGGGGGCCGTGGCGGGCTCGGTACTCGGCGCGCCCATATCCACCATATTGATCATATTCGAACTCAGCGCCAACTATTCGCTGACCATCGCCGTCATGATCGGGGTTGTTGTTGCATCCGTTATCACCCAGCAATTCACCCACAAATCGTTCTTTCTGTGGCAGCTCAGCATCCGGGGCATTGATCTGAAGGAAGGGCGAGAATCCCGTTTCCTCGATGCGGTCCTGGTGAGCAAGGTCATGAAAGCCGAATACACGTCCATTCCGGTTTCCGCCGATATGAAGACGGTGCGCGACGCGCTGATTTCGGCGCCCGGCGGAATACTGTTCATACTGGAATCGGGCCAGGCGGTCTCGGCGACCATAACCCTGCCGGATCTTCCCGCCGGCACGACCGGCGGCGAGTTGAGCGCCGGCCAGATCGCGCGCCCGAATCCCCCGGTGATCCGAGCCTCGGACAACATTGGCGACGCGCTGCAACTCATCCATGAATCGGGCGAAGACCACGTCGGCGTGGTCGATGATTTCGAGACCCTGAGACTGATCGGGCTCATTCATCAATCGGACATCATCGTCACCTACAACCGCGAACTTCTGAAGGCGCGCCAGGAAGAACGGGCCGAAGCCTGATCAGTGACCGGACGAGCCCCGATTCGTCCTGAGGCGTAAAACATCGGCGCGGCGCGCGCCCGGCGCTGATATACTGTCGGCCGATGTCAAATTTAGTGAAAACCAATCATCCGCCGATGCGGGAATCAGAACCGCTTGCGCCCTATCTCGCCGCGCTCAACGATGTGCAGCGTGAAGCGGTGGAAACCACCGAGGGTCCGCTTCTGGTGCTGGCCGGCGCGGGCACGGGCAAGACCCGTGTGCTGACGTCGCGACTGGCGCATATTCTGCTGACCGGGCGCGCCTGGCCGGGGCAAATTCTCGCCGTGACCTTTACCAACCGGGCCGCGCGCGAAATGCGCGAACGGGTCGCGGGACTGATCGGCGATGCGGTGGACGGGCTGTGGATCGGCACGTTCCATGCCTTGGCGGCGCGAATTCTGCGTCGCCACGCGGAGTTGGTCGGGCTTAGATCCAACTTCACCATCCTGGATTCGGACGATCAGATCCGGCTGATCAAGCAGCTTATGGCCGCTGCAGATATTGACGACAAGCGCTGGCCGGCCCGGGCGCTTCATGGCGCTATTGAGCGGTTCAAGGACCGGGGCCTGACCCCCGACAAGGTCAGCGCCGCCGATACAGGGGATATGGCCGAGGGCAAGCTGCTGGCGCTGTACAGTCAGTACCAGGCCCGCCTCAAACTGCTGAACGCCTGCGATTTCGGCGATCTGCTGCTGCATAATCTGACACTGTTCACCGCCAACGCCCATGTGCTGGCCGAATATCAGGACCGCTTCCACTATATGCTGGTCGATGAATATCAGGACACCAACGTCGCGCAATATCTGTGGCTGAGATTGCTGGCGCAGAAACGCCATAATCTGTGCTGCGTCGGCGATGACGATCAGTCGATCTATAGCTGGCGCGGCGCGGAAATCGGCAACATCTTGAAGTTCGAACAGGATTTTACGGGCGCCAAAATCGTGCGGCTCGAACAGAACTACAGGTCGACCCGCGACATCCTCGCGGCCGCATCCGGGCTGATCGAACAGAATACCGGCCGCCTCGGCAAAACATTATGGACCGAGCTGGAAGGCGGCGACCCGGTCGCAATCCGGGCCGTCTGGGACGGGGAATCCGAGGCCCGCATGGTGTGCGAGACCGTTGAAACCCTGCAGCGGCAAAAGATCAGCCTGGAAAACATGGCCATTCTGGTCCGGGCCAGCTTCCAGATGCGTGAATTCGAAGAACGCTTTATCACCCTGGGGCTGCCCTATCGGGTGGTCGGCGGACCGCGATTTTATGAGCGCCAGGAAATTCGCGACGCCCTTGCCTATATGCGTCTGGTCCATCAGCCGGACGATGATCTGGCCTTTGAGCGTATCGTCAATCTGCCGCCGCGCGGGATCGGCCCGGCCACGCTCCAGATCGTGCATAAGCTGGCCCGCGCCCAGACCATACCGCTGACCACTGCGGCGCTGCGCATCATTGAAACCGATGAGCTGAAACCACGGGCGCGCAAGGCTCTCAGCGCGTTCAACGCCGATTGCGCGCGCTGGCGCACCATGTCCCAATCCCTGGATCAGGTCGAGCTGACCGAAACGATCCTCGATGAGTCCGGCTATACCGCCAGGTGGCAGAACGACAAATCACCCGATGCTCCGGGACGGCTGGAAAATTTGCGGGAACTGGTCAGTGCAATGGAGGAATTCGAAAATCTGGCCGGGTTCCTGGAACATATCAGCCTCGTGATGGACCGGGACAATGGCAGCAACGAAGCCGCGCTCAGCCTGATGACGCTGCACGCCGCCAAGGGGTTGGAATTTGATCACGTCTTTCTGCCCGGGTGGGAGGAAGAGGTCTTTCCCAATCGCCGCTCGGTCGATGAAGGCGGATCGGCGGCGTTGGAAGAAGAACGGCGGCTCGCCTATGTGGGGCTGACCCGCGCCAAACAGCAGGCCTATATTTCTTTCGCCGCCAATCGTCGGATCTATAACCAGTGGCTGTCCTGTATTCCGTCGCGGTTTGTCGATGAATTGCCCAAGGCCCATGTGGAGGTCAGTTCGGAGGAAGGGCTCTACGGGGCAAAGTCCGGCTATTCGGACTCCGGCGGCGACGATCAGCCTGAATGGTCCGGGGTCCGTCAGGGGCGCGGCCCGGGATATGCCCGCATGCAGAACACCCGTATGCAAAATACTGGCAAACGCGGCGGCGGGACCGTGATCGAAGGACGCGCCAAAGTGGTTGCAAACGCCCCGAGCCACATCCAGGTCGGGGCCCGCGTGTTCCATCAGAAATTCGGCTATGGAACCGTGCAATCGGTCGACGGCGACAAGCTGGAAATCGAATTCGAGAAAGCCGGCAACAAAAAAGTCATGGATTCCTTTGTCGACCCCGCATGACCCGCTCCTGGAGACCCGATTGATATGACCGACCAGCCCGCAACCTGGCGCATCACGCTGGAGATACCGTCCGAAACCCATATTGAAGCGATCGAACAGGCGCTGTCCCAGGACGGTGGCCCTGTGGCATCCATGGAAATCGCGGCGGGTGAGGGCTGGCGTCTCGAGGCCTATTGGGATGCGGAGCCGGACCGGGCGGAATTGACTGCACGGCTGGGCGTCGCGGCGGCGGCGGTTGAATTTGCGCCACTAGAATTCAATGCGGATTTCAGCGTCGAGAAGATGCCGGCAATCAG
>CALGIA010000270.1 GCA_937916005.1 uncultured Rhodospirillaceae bacterium | reverse complement strand
CACGGGGCGGAATAATCCCGGTCAAATGATCCTAACTAGCCTGAAATTGCTCTAGTTTTTCTGTTCCCGCTGGCCCGGCTTCAGACCGGGATATTCATCCCGACTCCGATGCCGAACTCAATCGCCGCCACGATCATGAGAATTTTCATCAGGCGGTCATTGCGCGCTTCGTGTTTGATTTCCTTTTCGTCGGTTTCTTCGACCCATTCGCGCGCGAAATCATTGACATCCTTGCTGACGAAGGCATGGCGAAGCGGTCGTCTCAGATCTTGGCGAACAGTGTCAACGCCCCAACTCACATAGCGTGAGCGGAGCGCGGCACGGTCATCATCCGATAACGTCATGGCGCACCCCAATTCATCCTTTAAAGCTATATTATAAAGCTATATTCGCGACCAAATTATTGACATGAGATTTACGCTCGTGGTGAAGGGGAAATTAAAGTGCTAGATAAAATTTCGGGCGGCGTGACATAGTCGGAGATCCGGTAGTACAGTTAAAATCCAAAATAAATTTGACAAAATTGTTGGGAGGAAAACATGACGACAAGCCATCTGAGCGCCGGATTCACCGCGATTGCGGTGATCGCTACAATGCTCGCCACCGGCCCGAGCCAAGCCGATTCAGTCTCCGATTTTTACAAGGGTCGAAACATTACGATCCTGGTTGTATCGGGGTCCGGCGGCCTCAACGCGCTTTATGCGCGCACGGTCGGCGACAGGCTCAGCAAGCATATCCCAGGCAATCCCAAGATTATTTATCAATATATGCCCGGCGGCGGCGGAGTAAAGGGAACCAATTTCTGTTACAATATCGCGCCGAAGGACGGCACGACGATTTGTGAACCGCTTAACCCCCTTGCCCTGGCACAGCTTTTGCGGCCCAAGGGGATCAAGTACGATGCCAACAAATTCCACTATCTTGGCAACGCCTCCAACATGAACGGATCGTTCGCTGTGTGGCATACGGTGAAAATCAAGTCTTTGATGGATGCCCGGAATACCGAGGTCGTATTCGCGGGTACCGGCAAGGGGTCGGAATCCTACTATGATCCCGCCATCGTCAATCATCTGTTCGGCACCAAATTCAAGATGGTGATGGGTTACAAGGGCGGCGGCGCGCTCGATTTGTCCCTGGAACGGGGCGAAACATCGGGCCGCGCGGGTCCCTTGCTGTCATGGGTGACGCGCAAGCCCCATTGGCTTAAATCAGGGAAAATCCGCATTTTGGCGCAGGTCGGAATCAAGCGCATGGCTGATTTTGCGGACGTACCCTTGCTGACGGATTTCGCGAAGACCGATGAACAACGCCAGATTCTCGGCTTCATCTCATCCCGCGCGGCAATCGGACGTCCGTTTGTTGCGCCTCCGGGCACGCCGATGGATCGCGTCGCGGCGCTCCGCAAGGCTTTCGTCGCCACCATGAAGGATCCGGCATTCCAGGCCGACGTGAAAAAGCGGCGACTGTATAATGACTGGTCGACGGGTGAAGACGTCCAAAAAGTCGTCGCAAACATGCTGGCGACCCCAAAACCGCTGATCAAGAAAATTCAGGCGACGCTGGGTTACAAGTAAACCAATCGGCGGATACGGGTCCGGTCGTGGGTCATCATGCCGGATCCGTTATTTGTCACAACAAAGAAATGGTGGCTGCAAATGGCTCTCGAACTTTATCACGCTGGTCTAACGACCTGTTCCAAGAAGGCGCGGCTCTGCCTTCATGAAAAAGGGCTGGACTATATCAGCCATTACGTGAATTTGCGGGAGTTCGAGAACCATACCCCTGAATATCTCGCCATCAATCCCAACGGGGTCGTACCGACCCTGATTCACGATGGCAAGGCGATCGTCGAATCCACCTTTATCAACGAATATATCGACGAAGTGTTTCCGGGTCCCGCACTGTCACCATCGGACCCGGTGCTGCGCGCACAGATGCGAAGCTGGGGCAAAATGGCCGATGATTATGGCCTGGCGGCGGTCCGTATCCCGACATGGTCCCGCACCAAGCTCGCCGCAATCGACGCCTTAAAGGAATCCAACAATTTAGATGCGGTGGTCGCACGCATTCCGCTCATGGATCACCGCGACAAATACCGCCAGATCGCGGCGGGCGGTTTCAGCGAAAAGGAATTCGAGGACGCATACGCAAAGATGGATTTTGTCTATGACCGGGTCGAGTTGGCGCTACAGGAAGGCGGGCCTTATCTGGTTGGAGAGATGTTCACCCTGGCTGACATAAACATGCTTCCGTTCATTGACCAGTTCGCGAAATATCGACCCCAGTTGATCGACGATGGCGCCCATCCGCAAACCAAGGCGTGGCTGGATCGCGTGATGGCGCGCCCGACCGTGGTCAAGGTTTATAACCCGTCGGATGAAGCGCCCGCCCGCCCGCCGGCACGGAGCCAAAGCGCGGCCTGACCGGGTCAATCAGAAGGATCTGCCTGACTGCGTTTCGTCGCGCCGGGCACGGGAAGATAAACCCGCCGGCCGCGTCGTTTGCGGACAGATACCGGCGTTGCGGCATAGATCTGCTTTGTCGCCTCAACAAATATCACGCCGCCGAAATGCGGAAACCAGCGCCGGCCGATATTTTCCCAGGCCGGCGCCGAAGACACCAGCATGCGCCGCCGGCTAGGCGGCATGAACAATCCGTGTGACGTGCTGACCGGCGTAAACAGGTTGTCACGCATCAGGCGCGTGATCTGGGGCAACGTATAGGGCCGGCCATGGCCGAACGGCGTCCGATCGAGGCGGGCCCAGATGCCCCGCCGATTGGGCACCATGATCAGCAA
>CALGIA010000269.1 GCA_937916005.1 uncultured Rhodospirillaceae bacterium | reverse complement strand
CCGTCGCCGTAACGATCAATGCCAGTGGCGAGGTATTAGCCAAGATCAGCGGCGTGTCGACCCCCAGCAATGTCGGTCAGCTTCAGCTGGCCCAGTTCCCCAACAATGCGGGTCTGGATGCGATCGGCGACAATCTGTTCCTGGAAACGCCGGCTTCCGGCGCAGCCATAACCGGGACGCCGGGTTCAACTGGTTTCGGTTCTATTCTGCAGGGATATGTGGAAACGTCGAACGTCAACGCCGTTGAGGAAATCACCAATTTGATTACCGCTCAGCGGGCTTATGAAATGCTTGCCCGGGTTGTCTCGACATCGGATGAGATGTCAAAAACCGTCACGCAGATGAGCTAGGGGCACGGTTTATGAAAAAATCTATCATCCTATTTCTGTTGCTGGTGATGGCATATGGTCAAGGCGCCAATGCCAATGCGGTCGAATTGCGCAAATCATCCACCATAGACAAACCAATGATCAGGGTGAGCGATCTCTTCAGTTTCAACGACAATGCCAAGGCAGCCGAAGCCGGCAATGTTGTTGTTGGACGGGCCCCCGCGCCCGGCGAGAAAAAGGTGTGGAATTCGTTTCAACTTGCCGCCGTCGCCAGACGGCACGGGATCGATTGGCAACCGGTGAACCGGTATGAGCGGACGGTGATCTCGCGCGCGGGAACGCTTATTACCAACGAAGAAATCGAAGATGCGGTCACGCAAATCCTTGTGGACAAGGGTATGGACAAGAAACGCAGGGTGAAGCTGTCCAATACGGGCCGCCAGATATATGGCGCCGCAAATCAGGGCGTTTCCTTTTCGATCCAGCAGGCCAGCTACAACAGCAGGACCGGCCATCTGAGCGCCACAATGAAAATTCCATATGGCAATGGCGACAGCAAACAAATTTCGCTAAACGGGCGGGTTCTGGACATCATTTCGATACCGGTCCTCAGTCGCCAGGTCAAGACGGGGGATGTGATCGGCAAATCCGATATCGAGTGGATCGAACTGGAGTCCCGTCGAGTGCGCAACTCTTTTATAACCGACGCGGAATCCCTGATCGGTCAACAGGTGCTTCGAACCTTGGCCGCGGGCAAACCTGTCCGGGTGCGTGATGTCCGCTCTCGTGTGCTGGTCGCCAAAGGTTCTCTCGCCACGCTCATGCTCAGAACCAAAAGAATGGTTTTGAGCGTCAGGGTTCTGGCAATGGAGAATGCCGGAATGGGTGAAACCGTCAGGGTTCTGAACACCAGGTCAAAAAAGACCATCGAAGGAATTGTTGCCGGGGCGGGACGCATCATTGTGCCCACCATGGGCTTGGAACAGGGATCGTAAGTTAATGATAAATCCAAAATTATTCCGTTCCGCGTTTGTCGTTTTGACGGCGGCCGGCCTGGCAACCGGATGCAACACCATGACCCGGCTGTCGGAAATCGGGCAGGCCCCCAAAATGACCACGATCCAGGACCCGACCCAATCGGCGACATATCGTCCGGTCTCACTTCCCATGCCAGGTCCGTTGGCTACTACACATAGAGCGAATTCGCTGTGGCGGTCAGGTGCGCGCGCGTTCTTCAAGGATCAGCGCGCCGCGGTCAGAGGCGATATCCTGACGGTCGAAATTGCCATCGACGACAAGGCTCAACTCAACAACACCTCAACGCGAAACCGGGCCAACTCGGAAGACAGCGCGGTTACCGCTTTGTTGGGTTACGAATCAGCCTTGGCCCAAGTCTTGCCGGAAGCGATTCAGCCCAGCAATTTGATCAATCTTGACAGCACCACGTCCAATTCCGGCAAGGGAACCATTGATCGCGACGAAACCATCAACCTCAAGGTCGCCGCGATTGTCACGCAGACGCTTCCGAACGGCAATCTCGTGATCCAGGGACGCCAGGAAGTCCGCGTCAATTTCGAAGTTCGCGAACTGCAGATTCAAGGCATCATCCGGCCCGAGGACATCACCTCCTCCAACACGATTACCTATGAAAAAATCGCGGAAGCCCGCATTGCCTATGGCGGACGCGGCCATATCTCCGATTTCCAGCAACCGCGTTGGGGACAGCAACTGATCGATGTGCTTTTCCCATTCTAGAGCATACATGGCACGCACGAAAAAGGGCCTGAAAATCAGGCCCTTTTTTGCGTTTAATACGGATATGACATCAAAAAGACGTCATTTCCCCATAGTCGAGCTAGTCTTCCCGATGGGTTTTTTCCATGCGTTCATGCTTTTCCTGCGCCTCGACGCTCAGAGTCGCGATGGGACGGGCTTCAAGCCGCTTAACGCCTATGGGTTCATCTGTTTCCTCGCAGTACCCATAGCTGCCATCCTCAATGCGGCTCAGCGCTCCATCGATCTTGGCAATCAGCTTGCGTTCCCGATCGCGGGTACGCAATTCAACGGAGCGTTCGGTCTCAATGGATGCACGATCAGCGATATCCGAGGCAGGCTCGTTAACCTGTTGTAAATTCTGGATGGTGGACTGGGATTCCCGCATCAATTCATCGCGCCAAGTCATCAGCTTACGCCGGAAATATTCGCGCTGTTTGGCATTCATGAAAGGCTCTTTATCCGAAGGCCTG
>CALGIA010000268.1 GCA_937916005.1 uncultured Rhodospirillaceae bacterium | reverse complement strand
GCAAATCAAACACGCCGCCTGAAATCACCGTCACCAACTTTCGGGCATAGTTCCAGGCCGAGCACCCCAAGGGTGATCGGCCCGCGAACTGGCTCCCTGTATTCGAATCCGACGGGGAAACCCTGTCCGTTCGCTATTACGACGATTACATCCGCAATGGTTACAAGCTGATGGATGCGGAGCTGGACGAAGAAACCTCGGCGGCGCTGGAAGCGATGCAGGCGATCATCGAGATGCCGGAGAACTGGCTGGAGTTCCGATTGCAACCGGGGCAGATCCTGTATGGCCACAATCAGCTTGTCGCCCATGGACGGACCGAGTTTCGCGACCTCGGGAATGATGGTTCTCGACGCCATCTGCTGCGGTTCTGGCTACGGAATGCCGGCGGAATTGATCTGGAGGCCGATCCCGCGCTTATTGCCTGATCGTCCGAACCTTTGGAATTTACGTATTATTCGGCCGTCTATGGCGGCCTCGTCCTGTTCCTTGCTTATATGGTTCGCGGGATCGCGGGCTTCGGATCGGGTCTGATCTCGGTTCCCTTGCTGGCGTTGTATTTCCCCGTCCAGGCGGTCGTTCCGTTGATTGTCCTGTTTGACTATATCGGGTCCGCCAGCCAGGGACTCCGCAACCGCGAGCAGATAGCCTGGCGGGAGCAGCTTCCGCTGGTGCCTTTCACGCTGCTCGGCGTCGGCATCGGGCTGATGCTGCTCAAAGGTCTGGCGTCGGCGACCCTGTCCCAGTCGCTTGGCGGTTTCATTATTGCCTATGCCATATACCAGTTGCTTCCATTGCCGGAATTGCGGGGCGGCCGCCTGTTTGTCGTTCCGTGCGGCGCGCTGGGGGGGCTGATCGGCACACTGTTCGGAACTGGCGGGCCGTTTTACATCATCTATTTCGGACTCAGGGGCCTGCAAAAGGAAGCGCAGCGGGCGACATTCGCCGTCAACTTCCTCATCGACGGTGCGATCCGGCTGGCGGCTTACGTGTCTTTCGGATTGTTCGACCGGCAGGCCTTGCTGGTCATTGCCGCCGCATTGCCGATCGTCGCGGCCGCCCTCTGGCTTGGCGGACGGATTCATTCCACAATGCCGCCCCGGTTCTATGCCAGGATGATCAGCGTGCTGCTTCTTGGCAGCGGTCTTGTCTTGCTTTTGAAAAATTGAGCAGGGCTGAAGCCGGTTTCAATTTGCCGCGGCGATGCTCGATGTGTGCGGGCCCGGCTGATCCGCCGGTTCGTCTCTGTCGTTCGGCAATATGCGGGATTCCGGCAGACTCACCGTCACGGTTGTCCCCACCCCGAGCTTGCTGTCTATTTGTAGGTGCCCGCCATGTAGTTCCACCAACCCCTTGGCCAGAGGAAGCCCAAGCCCGGTTCCGTCGTACTTGCGGTTCAGGTCGCTGTCAATCTGGAGAAATTTCGAGAACGCGATCGGAATGTCTTCCTTCGCCATGCCGATTCCCGTGTCCTTGATGGAAAACAAGAATCCGCCGCTTTCGCCGCGGCTCCACATCAAGGTGACCGTGCCGCCGGGTTTGGTAAATTTTATTGCGTTGCTCAGAAGATTGACCATGACCTGCTTCATTTTCCGTTCGTCGACCAACAGACGGGGCAATTGCTCATCGAAATCCAGGATCAACTCGACATTCCCCTCCTCGGCGTGATGGGTCACAAGCGTTACCAGGGAAGCGATGAGGCTGGAGAAGTTCACCACTTCCTCATTCAGGTCCTCTTTGCCGGATTCCACTTTCGAGAGATCCAGGATATCGTTGATGAGCGATAGCAGGTGCTCACCGGATATGTTGATGTCGTTCGCATAGGCCACATATTTGTCGTCGCCGAGCGGGCCGAAGGGTTGCAGCATAAGCATATCGGAAAAACCGATGATCGCGTTGAGCGGCGTCCGCAGTTCATGACTCATATTGGCAATGAACTCGGTCTTGGCGCGGTTGGAGAGTTCGGCTTCCTCCTTGGACTCCAGCAACGCTTGGCGTGTCTCCGTTTCAGCGGTCACATTTCGGCCGGTGCCGCGATAGCCGAGGAAATCTCCGGCTTCGTTGAAAACCGGCTTTCCACTTATCGACCACCATTGGGTCAGGCCGGGTTCGTCAATGTATCTGTACCGGACATCCTTGAATGCGCGCCACGCCCGCAGATCGGCAAGGTGCCGCCGGGGCTTTTCGATACCCGGCGCCACGCCTTTGAGATCGTCCGTCGTGTGATCCAGGAATACCCGTGGCTCCAGCCCCGTGGCCGCAGTTATCTGATCGGAGATATATTCGAAACGAAGCTCCGGGTCGGTCGACCAAAACCAGTCCGAAGCGATTTCCGCATAATCGCGGAAGCGTTTTTCGTTCTCGCGGGAGATGCGCCCGGCTTCACGCGCGTGGCGGAGACCGATGCGATGGTTCCTCAACGCCAGGGCAAGCAGTCCCGCCGCCATGGCGCCGACGAACACAAGCAACGCCACGAACCAGGCGCGGACGCTACCGGCATCGGGCCTGCCCTTGACCTCCAGGGTAAAGGATACCCCCTGCCGGCTGATCGACGCCCGGGTTACGAACGGGTCGATAAAACCGTATACGCCCCGAGATTCGGGAAGCGGGCACTCGAAAATCAACGCGCCTTGTTTCGACCCGGCATCGGTCTGTTGATAGAGCCGCAGACCGTATTCGCCAAACTGCTTTTTAAAATTTCCGATCAATTGTTTCGGTTCCAGGTATATCGCAATCAGGCCGCTGACCTGCGCCTTGCGCTCCGCCACTGTAGGCGGCGCGGAATGTCCCAGATAATATGCCTTGAACACGAATATCCCGCGCCCAATGCCTTTGAGTTCAATCGGTTCCGCGGCGGCGACATTGCCCGATTCCACCGCTTTTACTACCGCCCGCGCCAGGACGGGGTCAGAAGTCACATCGAAACCGACGAACCGGGCGAATTCCGGTTCGAGCGGTTCAAAGAGAAGGACCGGCATGGTGGCGTCGCGGTTCCCGGCGGCGGATAGCTGACCCTTCTCATCCCGTTCCGTTACCCGGAAGTGCACGAAGCCATTGGCGCGCATGTCGCCCTCGAACGCGGGCCGCTCCTTGGCCGGCAATATCAGTGTTTTGGCAATCGTGCGTATAAAGGGGTAGGCGGCGAGCAGTTCGCGGGACAAGGCCGCGAACTCATAAGATTTAAGATCATCGCTTGCGTGATGAAGCCCTACGAGGGAGGTCAGCGCGGCCTCTGTGCTACCAAAACGGTGGGCCAGATCGCGCTGAATGCCGTCGACCCGCTGGTTGAACGCCTTTTCCGCGCTTGTCAGGTCCACCCACACCGCGAGTCCGCCCATGGACAGGCAGGCAAACAGCGCAAGCAGGGTCAGGGAAAGTACTTCCCTGACCCTGAACAACGAGTTTCTTTTGGACCGTGCCGAGGCTCGCAATTTTACGCGTTCCCTTTCGGATGTCTGATTTGCCTGGTCTTTTTGGATCTGGTCGCGTCTCGGCGAATGATTATTTCAGTTTGAGTCCGGCGAACTTCTTCCCCTTGCGCAGCAAAGCCGGTGAGAACTTGACCTCAGCGACCTTGAGGAAATCGCTGTTGATCCATATGTCGCGCCGGCTGTTCGGAACAATCGGGATGCTGGCGAGAGCCATTCCGCCCAGGATTTTCAAAGCTATCTTGGCGGCCCATTCGCCCTGTTCCCGGGAAACCTTGGTAACGCCGAGAATGGTGTATGGCATCATCCAGCTGTGGTTGGTAACGCTGAGTTTGCGCGTGATTTTGAGCATCCCGGCGACCGCTTTGTCATGATCCCAGTCCTTGATCCCGTGGCGATTGCCGATGATCACGAAATCATAATTCTGGGCGCGCTGATAGGCCTTGAGCCAGGCATCCGTTGTGCCGGCGAGTGCATATTCCAGCTTGAAGCCCAGACGCTCGGCCGCGCGCTGGAAGCGCTTGAGGTTCTTTTCCTCGCTCAGCGCGTCAGCGCCAACATAGAAAACGCGTTCCATTGATCCCTTAATTTTGCGCGCGCGCTCAAGCATCGGAATGATCGGGCCGACCTCGATCATTCCTGTCGCATTGCTGTATGGGAACCCATATTCAGCGGCGGTCCAGTTCAGCCCGCAGAAAACGAAGGGCAGCTTATGATCCTTGTAGTAGGGTTTGATCAGATATTTTGCGGCGTTATCGTCGGCAGTGATCACGATATCGGGCTTCCAGGACTCGATAATCGCTTTTGCCGCCAGCGCCTGCTTCCGCTTCATGGCCTCGGATTTGTGTCGCTTGGTATCCATGTCGAACTGCCGTACATCACACTTGCCCTTGAGTACGGACCGCAAACCCTCTTCGATGTCATCGGCATGCTGATAACCGCGATGGTAGGACGAAATAAACAGGCATTTTTTATTTGCGGCCTGAGCGTCAGCCGTGATGGATACGCTGGTTGCCAGCCCCAGGGCGGCGAGCCCAAGTATTGCGATCGTGGAATGAATTTTCATCTGAATTTCCTTCGAAGAATTGGCCTGGAATAATATAAAATCTGTCGCTTCTACTGAGTTTGATCAACCAAATGAGACGTATCATTTGGAAGTGCTGGGTTTATTAAAGCTCTATTCGATTAACACTGAATTAAACGTCAGAATTTATCTTGTAAGTTGTAATTGGTACATAAGTCGTAGTCTTTTGAGATGATTTGGGTCATGTAATCGTGATCGTGAAATAGGAGTTTCGCGCCGGGGACGAAGGGCTGTAAAACCGGTCTTTCGTGATCTATGATTTGAGTCCTTCGTGGGAAGCGCTCAATGTCCGCTTTGGGTAAAAGCCTGCATTAGGGAATCGCCATGATCCAGCTTCCAAATGGTTCGGATGCGGCGCAGCGGCAGTTTTCCGTCATGGCCGGGATTCAGCGGGCGCTCGCCCTGTGCAATTCCGGCGACATGGGTGGCGGGCTTACGGCCTGCCGCGAGGTTCTGGCTCTGGAGCCGGACAACAGGGATGCGCTGCTGGTGGGCGCGGGCGCCTGCGTGTCGCTGGGCGACAGTGAGGCGGCGGCGGAGCTGTTCGAGGCGCTGCTGTCCCGTCATCCGTCCAACGCCAAGGCCCAATTCCACTATGGCGGGGTTTTGCGCTCGCTGGACCGCAGCGAAGACGCGCTCGCCGCCTTTCGCGCCACCCTGGCGATTGAACCTGAAATGGCCGATGCCCACAACAATATCGGCGGCATTTTGCAAACCATGGGCGACGATTCGGGCGCGATCAAATCCTACGAGACCGCGGCAGGCCTCCGGTCCGGCGATGCCGGCGCGCATTATTTTCTCGGCAACCGCTTTCTGGAACTGGGCGCGACGGGGCGGGCGGTGGAAGCCTTTCAAAAGGCGCTCGCCCTGGCGAGTGATTTCGCGCCGGCCCATGCCGGGCTCGCCAACGCCATGCTCTATGGCGGCGATCCGGCGGCGGCTCTCGATGCGTGCGACAAATGCCTGTCCATCGACCCCATGAACCGCAATGCGATTTCTTATAAATCCATCGCCCTGACCGAAACCGGCGAGGACGATTCCCAGCGCATCCTGACCGATTTCGGTCTTCTGATCCGGGCCGTGCAGGTGTCGCCGCCGGCGGGGTACCGCGATCTCGCCGACTTCAACCGGGCCATCGCCGACTATATTTCCGGTCACCCCAAGCTCGGCCAGGACCGGGACAAGGTCGTGCGCAATGGCCGGGAACTGAGCCATCTGCTGACCAACCCGGACGGCCCCATCAGGGAATTGACGGCGATCATTCAGGAGCAGGGCGCGGCCTACCTTGCGGCCATTCCCAAAGGCACCAATCATCCGTATCTGGCCCACCGGCCCAAGGGCTGGCGGCTCGATGGCTGGGGTACGATCCTGGAGCGGCGCGGCCACCAGCTGGCCCATAACCACGCCAACGCCTGGCTCAGCGGGGTCTATTATGTGGAGGTGCCACGCTCAATCCGCGACAGCGAAAACGCGCCGGCGGGCTGGATCGAATTCGGCCGCCCGCCGGACGCCTACCAGTGCACCCGCATGCCCGAAACGAATCTGGTCCATCCCGAGGAAGGCAAGATGCTGCTGTTCCCATCCTATATGTGGCACCGCACATTCCCTTTCGAAGAGGAGGCACGGCGCATCACCATCGCCATTGATTTCGAGCCGCTGGCATGATGCGCGTACTCAAATGGGTTTTGCTGACAGCAGCGCTCCTGCTGGCCGCCGGTCAGGCGGCGAACGCCCAGAAATTGACCGCCCAGAAATTGACCAAGGAGTTCCTGGCCAGCGCCATTTGGGAAGGGCGCTATAATATCGAAGCCAGGCAAAGCTACACTGCGCCCACGACAATCACTTTCAAAGTCTCTCCGTCGGGGAAATTGAGCGCGGTCGTTGAATCGAAATTTTTCCGGACCCTCAGGAAGCTGCCCGCCACGGGCAGGATTACGGAAGATGGACTTCTGGTCCTGGATTTCTCGACGGCCGCCGCCCAGCGGATCATGAGGCTGAAACGCGACGGTGACCGGCTGGTCGGCGAGGCCAGCACCCTGATCCGGGGTTTTCCCGGAAAAGGCCGGGCGTCGTTCAAAAAACGCTAGAGACGGACGTACATATCCAGGGAGACCTCAGTGCCGGTTTTGACGCTTGACGATGCGGAGATCCATTTCGAGGAATTCGGCACGGGATATCCCGTGCTGCTGTTTGCGCCCGGCGGGATGCGGTCCCGCCTGGAATTGTGGCATGGTCGGCGGAACTGCCGGCCGAAAGACCGGAACTGGACAGGGCTGCCGTGCAATCATTCGACCGGAACATGTGGGGCGGCGATTTCACCTTCAACGTGACCCGCGACTTCGCGCGGGGCTGCGAAACCCCGGCCCTGGTGCTGCCGGGAAACGATACGCCCCAACCCAGGGTTATCGGACTTGAACTCGCCGACCTGCTGCCCAAGTCGGAAATTCTGGTGGACTGGAAGGGCCCCGAGCATTTGGAAGAGCAGCGTCGTAGCGTCGTCGACTTCCTGGCAAGGCATACGCCGGATTAATCGTCCAAATTCAAAATGATTTTTCCGAAATGTTGGTTGGCGCGCATGTGCTCGACGGCGGCCGGCGCATCATCGAGGGAGTATTCGCTGTCGATGGGGATCGTCAGCTTGCCCGCCTCGACCATGTCCCATAAATCGGCGCGCATCTGCTTCACGATAAGGCGCACTTCTTCGATGGAGCGGGTCCGGAAGGTGACGCCGATATAGGTGATGCGGCGCAGCGCATGGAGATCGAAATTGAAGTCGCCCGAAAAGCCGCCGAGCCGGCCCACATTCACAATCCGCCCCAGGATCGCCGTCGCCGCCAAATTCTGGTTGGCGGCATATCCGGATATCTGGTCGACGATCAGATCCACACCCCTGCCGTCGGTGGCGTCCAATACCTGCCGGACCCAGCCGTCGTCCCGTGAATCAACGGCGAGATCCGCGCCGTAGTCGGTCAGCTTGGCGCGGCGGTCCGGGTTGGTGGACGACCCGATCACCAGCTTCGCGCCCATTTCCCTGGCGATCTGCATGCCCATCAGCCCGACGCCCGAGCTAGCGCCCTGAATCATGACGGTCTCGCCCGCCTTCATTCCGCCGGCGGTGACCAGGGCGTTATGCATGGTCTGCAGGGCGATCGGCAATGTGGCGGCCTGGGCCCAATTCATGTTGTTGCCGGGAATGGTTGCCGCGCGGCCCCAGTCGGCGACGGCGTATTCCGCCCAGCCGCCGCTGCCCGAACACATCACCCGGTCGCCGGGTTTCACACCCTCGGTTTCCGACCCGACCTCGACCACCTCGCCGGCGAATTCGATGCCGACCACGGCGCCGGGCCCGCTTTCGCGGCCATGGGCCATGCCGCTGGCGATCATGATGTCGGCTCGGTTAAGTCCGCAGGCGCGGACCCGGACCAGGATTTCAGTCGATTTCGGTTTCGGTACATCGATGTCGAGGATGCCGAAACCCTTGTCGCCAACAACAGCCGCTTTCATGATTGTCTCCCATCGGCCGCGCCGCCTGTTTTCTCTTGCTTGGGGGTCGCCCGGTTTTCGTTACTGTGGGGCGGCGCATGGGGCTCGCCCAGGATGGCGACGATGTCGTCCCGGTCCAGGGTTTCGCGGTCTTCCAGGGCCGCCACCAGGGCGTCAAGCCGTGGGCGATGTTCATTGATCATGTCGGTTGCCCGGTTCTGCGCCTTGATCAGGAGTTCCCGGACGGCTTCATCCACCATATGGGCGGTCGCTTCGCTGAAATGGCGGGGCAGGGCCATTTCGCGCCCGAGGAACGGGTGTTCATCGCTGTCGCGCACATCGACGGGCCCGACGATGTCGGACATGCCCCAGCGAGAAATCATCGCGCGCGCCAGTGACGTGGCCTGATGGATGTCGTCGTCCGCGCCGGAACTGGTGTCCTCCAGCACGATGCTTTCGGCGGCGCGCCCGCCCAGCAGCACCGCCAGGCGATCATGCAGATATTCCTCCGGTAAGGTATATCGTTCGTCTTCCGGAAGCTGCTGCGTCATGCCCAGCGCCCGGCCGCGCGGGATCACCGTCACTTTATAAAGCGGATCGGCATGGGGCAGATAATGGGCCGTGACCGTGTGGCCCGCTTCATGGACGGCGAGGCGATGGCGTTCATCCTCGGTCATTATCAGGCCGCGGACCGGCCCCATGATCACCTTGTCGCGGGCATCGTTGAAATGGGATTTTGTGACTTCCTTGGCATTGACCCGAGCGCCCAGGATGGCTGCTTCATTGACCAGGTTTTTCAGATCCGCGCCGGAAAATCCGGGGGTGCCGGCGGCGATTTCCATCAGATCCACGTCATCGGCAAGGGGAACTTTCCGAACATGGACTTCGAGAATTTTCGCGCGCGCCGGACGGTCGGGCAGGGACAGGGTGACATGCCGGTCGAACCGGCCGGGCCGCAACAGGGCGGGGTCCAGCACATCGGGACGGTTGGTGGCGGCCAAAACGATCACCGCCTCATGGCCGGCAAACCCGTCCATCTCGGCCAGAATCTGGTTGAGCGTCTGTTCCCTTTCATCGTGGCCGCCGCCGAAGCCGGTGCCCCGCACCCGGCCAATGGAATCCAGCTCGTCGATGAAAATGATGCTGGGCGCGCGCTGCTTCGCTTCCTCGAACATATGGCGCACCCGCGATGCGCCGACGCCGACAAAGACCTCGATGAATTCCGATGCGGAAATGGAAAAGAACGGCACGCCGGATTCGCCGGCCAGGGCGCGCGCAAGCAATGTCTTTCCCGTTCCCGGCGGACCCATCAGCAGGATGCCGTGGGGAATTTCGGCGCCGAGTGTGGTGAATCTTTCCGAGTCCCGCAGATACTCCACCAGCTCGTATACTTCCTGCTTTGCATTGTCCTGGCCGGCCACATCAGCGAACGTGACGGTCGGCGTCTCGGCGGTTTCCGTAGTATGTGTGGTTCCTTCGAGAAATTTTCCGACGCCGCCCTTGCCGCCAAGGCCGCCCGCAGCATTCTGGAACATCCTGCGCGAGATCCAGAGATAGGCGCCGAAAATAAGCAACCAGGGCAATATCCAATACAGGCCGCCTGATTTTTCCTTCGCTTCGCCGGTAAAATCATACGAGATTTTCGCATTGTCGAGCAGGGCGAACAGCGATGGGTCGCCGTTCCCCGGCATCTGGACGGAAAACATCTCGCCTTCAAGGCCCTGGTCGCCCAGGGGCATGGGTTTGAACAGAATTCCCTTGGCGGAGTTTCCCGAGAAGGTGACGGCCCGGACAACGCCCTTGCCAATCAATGATTTGAATTCCGAATAGCTGACGGGGACAGCCTGAATCTTTCTGGCGTCGGCGGCCGGGGCCAGCAACAACACCAACAGCCCCACCAGCAACAACATCAATCCGGGCGCGGATTTTGCCCCCTTTAAGCTGATCGTCATTGCGGCTCCCCATTGAATACTCCTCGCCAGAATACACCCTCATCCTCCCAGTACGATGATAAATAGGAATTAATTTGGATCGGTCGGGGGTATCGTCCGCGGTTTCACCCCGGCAATGGGACCGGGGGCGTGACAACCTATGGAAATAAACGGCGCGGCCCGATAGGCTGGAGATCCGTCGGGTTGTTGAAAACCCCAACCACACACAGGGGTCAGAAATATGAGTCATCGTGATTTTCGGGAATTTCTCGCCGCCGCCGAGCAGCAGGGTATGTTGCGCCGGGTGCGCCAGACCGTCGACCGGACCTGGGAGCCCGGCTGCATGGTGAAGTGGACCTTCCAGGCGCTGTCCAATGAAGACCGCTTCGGATTGCTGTTCGAGGATGTGGAGGGCTCGGAATTCCGGCTTGCGACCGGCGCCATCGGCGCGTCGAAATATGCCTATGCCCTTGCCCTTGGGGTGGAGCCCGAAGAAGTCAACGACGTTTGGGTAAACGCGCTGTGCAATCCCCTGGAACCGGTTGCCGTCGACGATGCGCCCTGCCAGGAAGTCGTGAAGACCGGCGACGACATACGGCTCAGCGGCCTGCCGATTCCGGTCTGGACGCCGGGCAAGGACAACGGTCCCTACATCACCACCACGACCGTGACCCGCGACGCCGACACGGGCAATCAGAACATGGGGGTCTACCGCACCAGGGTGCGCGACGATAACCATGTGGTGGTCAATCTCAACCCCCGCCGCCATGGACATAACCAGATCAGCACCTGGCTCGACCGTGGAAAACCCGCGCCCATCGCCTGGGTCATCGGGGCCGAGCCGGCGGTTCACTATGCCAGCGTCGGCGCGGTTCAGGCCGGGGTCCAGGAAATTTCCGTCGCCGGCGGACTGATGGGTGCGCCCGTGCAGTTGGTCAAGTGCGTGACCAGCGACATCATGGTGCCGGCGAACGCCGAGATCATCATCGAAGGCGAACTGCTGCCCGGTGAAACCGACATGGAAGGTCCATTCGGCGAGAATTTTGGATATATGAGCGATTCAAGCTTCAAGCCGGTCGCCCGCATCACCGCCATCACCCACCGCAAGGACGCAATCTATTACGGTATCGCGAGCCAGATGCCGCCCAGCGAAAGCACGGTTATCCAGAGCACGGCGAACGCGGCGCTGACCCTGAAGATCCTGCGGCATGATCTGGGCGAGACGACCGTCAGCGATCTTTATTACGACTACACTTTCGGCGGCCAGGCGGCACATGGCATCGTGTGCATGAAGCCGCTCCATCCCGGTCATGCCAAGAAAGTCGGGCGGACCGTCGCCGAAATCAGTTCGCTCAAGCGCATCACCGTGGTCGACGAGGATGTGGACATCCGCGATCCGGTCCACATGGATTGGGCGATGAATGCGCGGTTTAACCCGGTTCAGGATACGATTCTCATCGACGGCATTTTCGTCCGCATGAATGTGGACCCGTCGGTTCCCCTGACCGGTTCCATAAAAATGGGCGGCAAAATCGTGTTCGACGCAACCCAGACACTGGAAGAGGGCGAATTCTCCCTGCCGGCGAAAGAAACCATGATGAAATCGCTGGAGACCTGGAAAGAAGCCGGACTACCCGATTTTGAAATCCCAAAACGCGCCCGGCTCCGGCTCGACAGGTCCTGACCGCGGCGTCTCCGGCCAGCCCAAACAGGTCCGGGTTTACAGGGTGCGACGTCGCACATACTCTTTCCGTGCATAATATTGGAGCGGATCGATGCAAAGGCTGGATGAGCTTCCCGCCAAGGATTGGGGCAAGGGTGCGTCTTCCGTCATCAAGCCGGTGATGCTGTCGCGGGGGACTCTCGATTCAATCGACCTGGAAAAGACCCGGCTGCTGTGTGAGGAGGCGCTCGGTTTCGAGTGCGCCATGCTGGGCGCCGACCGCCTGATCCTGCGCCATGGCAGCGACCGGTCCGGCGAGCCCTATTGGGTGCTCGAGATTCAGGCCGTGCCCGAAATCCGCACCAGGCAGCATGTGACCAATCATTGGGGCATCTGGGTGCCCGATCGTCAGACCGTTGACGAATCCTATGAAGTGCTTGAGGCGAACAAGGAGAGATACGGGTTGCTGCGGGTCCAGAACCCACGCCAGACCCATGAGGACGGGCGGGATTACAGCTTCTATTTCGAAGACATCAGCCACGTCTGGTGGGAGATCGGCGAGCATCCCGACGAAGATGCCTTCATGAAATTCTTCGGCAATGGCGACTGGGATCAGCAGGGGGAAAGCGGAACATGAGCCGGGATGCTCCCCTGATCACTGGCTCGGTGTTCTCCCACGGCACCATGGACAGCCGCAATTCGGAGAAAACCCAGCGCTTTCTGCAGGAATTTCTCGGCGTGCGCAGCGTGCGCAAGAGCAAGGGCACACAATATGTCTGGCTCGGCGGAAAATGGTTCATTGCCTGTTTGAAAGTCGGCGACAATGTTCCGCCGCGCCAGGGCGAGGGCTTCCGTTTCGGCCTTCTGGTCGAGACCCGGGAGGCGGTGGAGGCCGCCCACGCGGCCGCGCTCGACCAGCAGGAAAAATGGGAAATCCAGAACATCACGCCGATCCAGTCCATAGACGGGACACGCGCCTTCAGCCTGCAGGATCTCGACGGCAATTGGTGGGAAATCTACCATCGCCCCGGTCATCTGTATGATGATCTCTTCGAGCGCCAGGCGGCGAACGCCTGAGCGGGGCGGGGAGAGAGACATGAAAGGGACGCTGCAATGGGGAACATGAATAACCGGGCGCTGGAGCGCTTGAAGAATGGCGAGATCGCGCTCGGGGTCGGCGTCCGCCTCGCGCGCAGCGTTGAGATCGCCAAGATGATGCGCGCCAGCGATTTCGACTGGCTGTTCATCGATCTGGAACATGGCTCGCTCTCGCTTGAGACCGTGTCCCAGATCTCCATCGCCGCCGCCGACAACAATATTGCGCCGATCGTCCGGGTGCCGACCGGGCAATGGGACATCGCCTCGCGCGCCCTCGACGGCGGCGCGCTCGGTATCGTCATGCCCCATATCGATACGGTGGAGGATGCGCGGGAGGCGGTCCACCATCTGCGGTTTCCGCCGGTCGGCCAACGCGCGACCCTGGGCGGCCTGCCCCATTACGACTATCTCCGCGTAAAAGCCGATCAGGTCGCGGATGAGGTCAATGCGGTGACGCTGATCTCGGTCATGATTGAATCGCCGCTCGCCGTTGAAAACGCCGGCCGTATCGCCGCCGTCGACGGCATTGATGTGCTTTTCATCGGCGTCAACGATCTGGCGCAGGGGATGGGGCTTTCGGGCCAGCTCGATCATCCCCGTGTGGTCGATGCCGTTGCCGAGGTCGCCAGGGCCGCTTCCGCCCATGGCAAATATGCGGGCATCGGCGGCATCGGCGATGAAGCCCTGCTGCGCCGCTATATCGGCATGGGCATGCGCTTCATCCTTGGCGGCAATGATTTCTCCTTCATGATGCAAGCGGCGACCCAGCGCGCCGAAAACCTGCGCGCGCCGGACTAACGCCGAATTGCTCCCATGCTCCATGAGGAACCCTGAATGAAATTCGCACACTTTTCCCACGTCTGGGGCAAGACCGGCATGACCCCGCACCAGCGCTATGAGCAACTCTGGCGCGAACTCGAAGTGGCCGACGTTACCGATTACGACTACTCGTTCTGCGTGGAACATCACTTCCGGCCCGAGGAAAGCTGGATGTCGTCGCCGAGCCTGTATGCGGTCGCCGCCGGCGCGCGGACCCGCAATCTCCGCGTCGGCACCATGGGCTACGTGGTGCCGCTTTATGATTCCCTCCGGCTGGCCGAGGAGATCGCACTGGGCGACCAGATCGTCGGTGGGCGACTGGAGCTGGGGCTGGTGCCCGGCATCAACCGCGCATACTTTGAGCCGTTCGGTCTGGAATTCGACGACCGCAAGACGCCGACCCTCGAATTCGTCGATTACATGCGCGCCGCCTTCGGCGAGACCCAGCCCTTCACCTTTGAAGGCGTATACCACAGCAGCAAAAACGTCAGGCTCGGCGTGCTTCCGGCGCAACGGCCCCATCCGCCCCTGTGGATGATGAGCCGCGATCCCGAGACGCTGGAATTCTGTGCGCGCAACGGCATCAATACCGGCTACTTCATCAGCTTTCCCCACGACGAGGTCAGGCCGCGCTACCGGAAATATCTCGATGACTGGAAGGCGGCCGGCTGGGAACGC
>CALGIA010000267.1 GCA_937916005.1 uncultured Rhodospirillaceae bacterium | reverse complement strand
GCCTGCAGACCCGCACCTGGACGCGGATTAAAACGGGTCAATGAACGCCCCTGCGCTCCGCCGTGACAACGGCGCTGTTCAGGGTGAGTCCATACTCAGCCTGGAAGGGGTAACGCGGCGCTTTGGCGATGTCGCGGCGGTCGACGATGTCGATCTTGCCGTTCGCCGGGGCGAGCTTTTCTCGCTGCTTGGGGAGTCGGGTTGCGGAAAGACGACGTTGCTCCGCATGATCGCCGGTTTCGAAATTCCCGACAGCGGACGCGTTATGATTGACGGGCGGGACATGGCCCGTGTGCCGCCCTATGAGCGGCCGGTCAATATGGTTTTTCAGTCTTACGCCCTGTTTCCTCACATGAGGGTTGCCGAGAATGTCGCCTATGGCCTCAGGCAGGAGGGAATGTCGCGTTCGGAGCGCGATGATCGCGTCAACGAGGTACTGTCCCTCGTCGGGCTCTCGGATCTGGCAAACCGAAAGCCGGACCAATTGTCGGGGGGGCAGCGTCAGCGCGTGGCGCTCGCCCGCGGACTTGCAAAAAGACCCAAGATTTTGCTGCTCGACGAGCCGCTCGGCGCACTCGACCGGAAGCTGCGCGAGCGCACCCAGTTTGAACTTGTCAATCTGCAGGAGCGCATCGGGACGACCTTTATCCTGGTGACCCACGATCAGGAGGAGGCGATGACGATGTCCGACCGCATCGCCGTTATGGGCGCGGGACGGATTCTCCAGATCGGAACGCCGCGGGAGGTATATGAATATCCCAATTCCCGCTTCGTGGCCGATTTCATCGGCGCGGCCAACCTGCTGGAGGGAGAGGTCATTGGGGTCGAGGCCGGAACCGCGTGGATCCGGCTCACGGCGACCGGCACGCTGATTGCGGCCATGTCGGACGCGCGGGTTGCCCGCGGCGACAGGGTGACCGTGATGGTGCGCCCCGAAAAGATACAGACCAGCCGTGAACCACGAAGCGGCCGGCCAGAAAGCGGCCAGAATGAGCTGTCCGGCGCCGTGATCGACATCGCCTATCTCGGCGACATGTCGGTTTATCATGTGGAGGTCGCCGACGGGTTCCGCGTTCAGGTCGCCATGGCGAACCGGCATCTCACCGACGAGCCGCCCATCACCTGGGATGACACGATTTATCTCGCATGGCATCCCGGAGACGGAAGGGTGCTCTCGGCATGAAACCCGCAAGATTCCTGACGTCGGGGTTCGGCCGTTGGCTGGTAACGGCGCTTCCGTTCCTGTGGCTGGCGGTGTTTTTTCTCGCTCCATTTGTTATCGTCTTCGGGATTTCTCTCAGCCGGTCCCGCTTCGGCGTTCCGCCATACGAACCACTGATCAGCAACGGAACCATTGCCGCCCGCCTCGATAATTACGCGTTCCTGCTCGGCGATTCGCTCTACGTGAACGCCTTGCTCAACTCGCTCAAGATCGCGGCAACCTCGGCGGCGATCTGCCTGCTGATCGGCTATCCGCTGGCGCTTGGCATCGCGCGTGCGCCGGAACGCTGGCGGGGGGGGCTGCTTCTCGCCGTCATCCTTCCGTTCTGGACATCCTTTCTTCTGCGCGTGTACGCCTGGATAGGTCTTCTCAAGAGCGAAGGTCCGATCAACGGGGCGCTCCTGGCAGTGGGCGTGATCGACCAGCCGCTGCAACTCCTGCAGACATCCTTCGCGGTGCATCTCGGCATCATCTATACCTATCTGCCGTTCATGGTGCTGCCGCTTTACGCGACCCTGGAGCGCCAGGACATCAGCCTGCTTGAGGCGGCGTCGGATCTCGGCGCGCGGCCGTGGCGCGCTTTCCTCACGATAACACTGCCGCTGTCTCTGCCCGGTGTCGTGGCGGGTTTCCTCCTGGTGTTCATTCCCGCTGTCGGCGAGTTCGTGATCCCCGAACTTCTCGGCGACTCGCGCACCGCGATGATCGGCAAGGTTCTTTGGACGGAGTTCTTCAACAACCGGGACTGGCCGCTGGCCGCCGCCCTCGCGGTGGCCGTGCTTGCGCTGATCGTTGCGCCGCTCGCCTGGCTGGAGCATGTGCGTTTGAAGCGGGTGGAGGCGACCCGATGAGGCGTTGGTCGCCTTGGCTGGTCAGCGCGCTCGCGCTCGGATACCTCTTCCTGTATGGGCCGATGCTGTCTCTGGTCGTCTATTCATTCAACGCATCCAGGCTGGTCACCGTCTGGGGCGGATTTTCGACCAAATGGTACGGAACCCTGGCGCAGAACGAAAAGCTCCTGAATGCAGCGCTCCTCAGCCTGGAGATCGCGGCCGCATCGGCCACCGGCGCGATGATCCTCGGCACTTTATGCGCTGTTGCGCTTGTTCGCTTCGGCCGCTTTCGCGGACGCTTTCTGTTCCTGGCCATGACCGCGGCGCCGCTTGTCATGCCCGAAGTCATCACCGGCCTGTCTCTTTTGCTGCTTTTCGTTTCTCTGCAGCAATTGACCGGCTGGCCCGATGGCAGGAGCGCTCTCACCATCGCGATTGCCCACATCACATTCGCCACCGCCTACGTTTCGGTCGTCGTGCAGGCCCGCCTTTCCCAGATGGACCGAAGCCTGGAAGAAGCCGCACTTGACCTCGGGGCGCGCCCGCTCAAGGTATTTATGACCATCACCCTTCCGCTGATCGCGCCGTCTCTGATCGCCGGTTGGCTCCTCGCATTCACGCTCTCGCTCGACGATCTGGTCATTGCGAGTTTCGTTTCCGGACCTGGATCAAGCACCCTGCCCATGGTCGTGTTTTCCAGCGTGCGTCTCGGGCTGAGCCCGGAAATAAACGCGCTTGCGACGATCCTTCTCGTAACGGTCTCGGTCTGCGTGATTTTTGCCGGATGCTTGCTGGCCAAGCGTGACCCAAATTAATCCCGGCTTTCATCCGCCGACCGCAATTGAGGGCTGGTTCGGTGGGATTGACAGCCGATGGCGGATGGTTGACCATTCCAGCCGCCAGTCATAAGGCATAAATCATAAGGAGGATTCGCCATGTTTTTTGCACGAAACTTGTCAGGGCTGAAATATGCCTTAGGCACGGTCAGCACACTTTTTCTGCTTGCGGCTTTCCTGCTGCCCGGAGAGGCAGCCGCGCGTTCCGCCGCCCTTGAGAAGGTGATTGAAGGCGCGAAAAAAGAAGGGGTCCTGAAGATTTTATGGACCGAAGGGCATTTCGGCGCTGATGTCGGAATCAATGAAATGCTCAGCGTGATCAACAAGCGCTATGGGACCAACATCAAGCTGCAATTCACCCAGGGGCGGAGTTTCCCCGCGAACCTTGGCAGGCTGACGCAGGAATACAGAGCCAAGCAAAGTTCCAGCACTGATGTATTCCTGGGCAGCGCAGGTCACATGCTATCGGGTCTGAAAAGCGGCCTGCTCACGAAAGTCGACTGGGAAGCGCTTGTCGAGCGCCCGGCGCCACCCAATCCCGTGATCAACAGGGTCAACCCAGAGGGGGTCGGCATGGCCGTGGCGTCCCGGATCGTGGGCATTGTCTATAATACCAACCTGGTCAAGGGCGCGGACATCCCGACGAGCATTGAAGACGTTCTGAAACCCAAATGGAAGGGTCAGATCGCGATCACGCCCTATATAACCGGTTTTTACCAGCACGCCGCGCCGGATATTTTCGGTGAAAAATTCATGACCGACTACGTCAAGCGGATCAAGCCGCAGATCGGCGGATTTATCGGCTGCAACAGTCTGGATAAAGTCGCCAGTGGTCAGTTCGCCATGCTGATCTTCGATTGTGGCCGTGACGCCACGGTCAGATACCAGCGGCGAGGGGCTCCGCTGGGCCATGCGGTCCCAAAGGAACTCATTCGGGATAACGTGATCGACCTTGGCGTTCCCGCCAACGCCGAACACCCGAATGCAGGCAAGCTTTTCATTGCCTTTCAACACACCGAGGAGGGGCAGAAGCTGCTTTGGAAGCATGGCGCCTATGATCTGGAGATCTACCCGAATTCCAAATCCAAGTTGCTGATCGACGAATTCAGGGCGAAATATCCAACGGCGAAATATGTTCTTAGCACCGTCCGGCGGGCACAAATGCAGGAGAAAGAAGGCATTAAATTGTCGGTCTATCAGAAAAAATACAAAAAGATGCTGCGTGGCCGTAAAAAATAACCAAGACGTAAAATCTGATTCCGCAGGGGACGAAATGGGGATGAAATCATCCCCATTCCATGAGAAGCCCAAGGAGTCGGACAGAGTTTCCATCCGGGGAGAGTTTTCTTGAGAGATCATTCATGCAAAGAATTCTGAGCGTTTTCTCGACTGGAAGGCTTTCCCCGTCACGCCTTTCCATTTCACCCTTGCTTCCGCTGGCGCTGCTGCCGATGGTCGGGCTGATTGCCATCGTCGGCGTCTTTGTGTGGGTCAGCGCACAGACCGGCGTTCTCGGCACACCGGATGCAGAATACTCCTTTGAGAATTATCAAACCCTGTTCGGCGATTCCTTCGTTCTGGAGGTGCTTGAGAACACCCTGATCTTCGCAATGGTGACAACCTTTGTATCGCTGGTCATCGGGCTGCCCATTGCCTGGGTGACCGAACGCACCACCATCCGCCCCAAGCCGCTCATCTATGCCATGATGACAACCGGTCTTCTGGTCCCGCCGGTTTTCATCGGCATGGGCTGGACTTTCATCGCCCATGAACGGATCGGCTTTGTCAACAAGATACTTGTCGCCATGTTCGATCTGAAAACCGGGCCGATCAATATTGAAACCCTGTGGGGCATGGGGCTCATCGAAGGCCTGACCCTGGCCCCGCTGGCATTCGTTCTTAATGTCCAGGTCTTCCGGACCATGAATCCCGCCCTCGAAGAAGCCGCCCAGACGTCGGGCATGACCTTCCCCAGGACCCTGTGGCGGATCACCCTGCCGCTGGCGCGGCCCGCCATCCTGGCGGCGCTGATCTACATCTTCGTCATTGGTCTGGCGACATTCGATATTCCGGCGGTGATCGACATGTCGGCCAACATCTTCGTGTTCAGCACCTTCGTCTTCAGCGAGGCTTTCCCGCCCGACGGCCTGCCCGAATATGGCATCCCGGCGGCGCTCGGGACGGTGATGGTCTTTGTCGCCATTGCGCTGACCCTCTGGTATGTACAGATGCTACGCCGGAGCGAACGCTATCAGGTGATCTCCGGCAAGGGATACAAAGCCAAGCAGATCGACGCGGGCAAGTGGGTCTATGCCTGCTGGACGTTCATCTGCATTTATTTTTTCATCGGGCTCTTGCTCCCCATATTGCTGGTCTGCTTCATGGCTTTCATGCCCTATATCGTGGCTCCCACCGTCG
>CALGIA010000266.1 GCA_937916005.1 uncultured Rhodospirillaceae bacterium | reverse complement strand
AGCTCAAGCCACTCGTCGGCCGCGGAATGTACTTTCGCGTGCCACCCATAGGCCTTGACCCGGTCGATCGTGCGAAGGAATCCGTCCGGCGTCGGAACGATATTGAGTTGTTTCCAGAAATTGAAACGCGCGGCGCGGACGCCGGCTTCGTGCAATCGAAGCAGCTCCGCATCGCTTACGCTATCGTCGATGATGGCAACGCCGCGATAGTTCGGGCCGGCCGTGGCGAGTGCGTCCAAGAGGATTTTGTGATCGGTCCCGTGCGCCGTCGCCTGGACGATGACGCCGCGATCGATGCCAAGCGCCGCGTGCATTCTCCGGGCTTCGATGATCGTCGCCTCGGCGGGTGGCGGATAGACGTTTTCCTTGCGCAGCGGGTAGGTCTCGACATCGCCGAACACGTGAACCTGACAATCACAACTGTTCGGCGGCGGCGGCGGGTTCGGCTCACGCGTATCGGCGCGAAATTTCGAAAACTCTTCCATCCTGTCCTACTCTCCTGCTCGAATATCCGCGGCGAGGGCTACTCTATTCCGGGATTTCCCTCTTGGAGCCCTCCGAACCCGTTGAGCTTGGCCCGCAACGGCTCGACGTGCAACCCGCATACACCGTAAATCGTCTCGGGAGATGTTCTTCGGCTATGTTTTCGGCTATGTTAAGTTCAAAGCAACTGACGGGCGAGATTGTATGAGCCGTTAACAGCAGGGTCTATCGAGCCGTAGAGTTCGTTCCGAATCATAAGCGGCTGTCAGTGGCGACACGCGGAATGTCCGGTCCTGGAAAAAAGCAGAAGTTTCCAATTTTTATTCGGAAATCCATCCACCGGACGTCTGATACAGGGGACCAAGCAGACGAAGTTTTTGGCCCGACTGACTTCCGTTCAGCGCCAAAGGGACGGTCATAATATTTGAGCACTTGTTCCCACGCTTGTTTCCTCAAGCCGGGCGGAATAGTTTCTCTGGACTCGGAGCTGCGCCACGAGCCGACTTGATATACTCGGTAGAAACGCCTCGTGACGTTCCACGTTTTCGGTTCGCCACCGGACATAATCGCAAGAGGAAACCATGAAGTATTTTGCCGGCGCCATCGACGTCCAACAAATTGATCGTTTCGAAAATTGTCCACCACGCGGAACCTGTATCTCGGGCGGCGGCGATACCGGTGCGGGCGGCGCTTCCTCCTCACCCCGAATCGACGTGCATACGCACATCGCGCCACCCCAATATCTTGCGGAACTTGACGGCGTACAGCTGCGCGATATCGGCGGCGCGGTCACCGGGTGGAGCCTGGAAAAAATGATCGAGGACATGGACGAAGGAGGTACGACCACCTCGGTCACAACCGTGACGACACCGGGCTTCTGGTTCGGCGACATCGATCGAATGCGCCGCATGGTGCGCGAAGCGAACGATTATTCGGCCAGGCTGGTGCAGGATCATCCCACGCGCTTCGGAATGTTCGTGGCTCTGCCGCTCCCCGACGTGGAGGCGAGTCTGCGGGAGATCGAGTACGGTCTCGATCAGTTGAAGGGGGATGGCATCGGCCTGTTCACGAACTACCGGGATATCTGGCTCGGCGATCCACTGTTCGACCCGGTTTACGAAGAGCTTAACCGAAGAAAGGCTGTCGTGTACGTCCACCCCGACTCGCCGGTTTGCTGCAAGAACCTGCTGCCCGACATTCGCGATGCCGCGATCGAATACGGAACCGACACCGCACGCGCCATCGCGCGCACAGTGTTCAGCGGGACGGCGAACAAGTATCCGGACATCAAATTCATCTGGTCGCACGCCGGCGGCACCATGCCGTTCATCACCGAGCGTTTTACCCGGCTGGCGCAGGCAAATCCATCGCTGAGGGAAAAGATCCCGAACGGCGTGCTCCATGAATTACAAAAATTCTACTACGATACGGCGCAGGCCTCGCATGTTTACGCGATGTCGTCATTGACCCAGCTGGTTTCGTCAGAACAGATTTTGTTCGGCACGGATTATCCATTTCGAAATACCAAAGAGCATGTCGAAGGCCTGCGCGAATGCGGATGTTTCGACGAAGCTGAGCTGCGCGCCATCGATTACGAGAATGCGCATCGGCTGCTTCCGCGGGTCAGGGCGCTTTCCTGACGACCCGACATTGCTCGATCCGCCGTAGAAGAGAAAATCCGTGTATCGTAGCGGTCGCCTCGTCCGAACGCGTTTTCCGGCAACCTCAATAGCTTAGCGGACTCCTGTCAGCTTCGAGCAGCCCGGGCGTCCCGGACGGTTCAGATTATTCGCCGTAATACATGAACCGGGAGGTCACGCTCATGTGATTTTTTACCGCTGTCACGCCCGTTGCATTTCCCACGGCCACCTCCAGCGCCTTGATCTGCGCCTCGGTCTCCGCCACGCCCCAGAGATGGGCAACGCCGTCTTCCACCGTGACATTGGCATAGGTCAGGTTTGCCCATTCCTCGTTTTTCAACGTATGCAGGATGTTGTCGCGGATGGCCTGATCGGGGGCGGCGCTCGGCGAGGTTGGGGCCTGCTTCCCGGTGGCGAGGCCCTGGAGCAGATTGGCGCGGCTCACAATGCCAACCAGCCGGCCGTCTCGAACCACGGGAACCCGCTTGATGTGATGTTCCTCCAGGATTCGGGCGATTTCGTCGACCGGCATGTCATCGGGCGCCGTCACGACCTCGGTGGTCATGACATCGGCGGCGCGCGCACCATGGGACTTGGCATAATCCGCCGCCAGGTCCTGGGATGCCGTGAACAGGTTCAACCACCATGACCCCCGGCGCCTTTCCGTGCCGCTTTCGGGACGGTGCAGCAAATCGCCTTCGCTGACCATGCCCACGATCCGATGGCCCGAATCAACCACCGGAACCGCGCTGATGCGTTTCTTGAGCAATAGGGCCGCAATCCCGGACACGGTGAGATCGGGCGATATGGTGATCACATTTGTCGTCATGATGTCCTTGGCCAGCATTTCTCTTCCTCCTGGTTTATTCGTTTCGGGGAACCCGCGCACCGCGCGGTCGAAAACACGATTGCTTCACACCATCAATTCATGCCGCCCCGCGCGGGTACCGTCATTAACCTGTATTAAGCTGGACTGACCGGTGATTTTGCGGCCTTCACGGGATAACCGGCTCATTTTCCCAAATGTTAATTTTGATTGCGTCGGACCGTGCAACGGTCTCAGACTGCGGTTTTCGTGATGCGCCGAGAGGAATGAAATGCCCGCCTATATGATCGCCCAACTCACCCTGACCGATACATCCTATATGGAGGAATACCGCGCCGGCGTGATTCCGTTGATGGAGAAACATGGCGGGCGCCAGATCGTCGGCGGAAAACCGGCGGAAAAGCTCGAAGGCGACTGGGACCTGCCCGACCGGGCCATCGTGGTCGAATTCCCCACAATGGAAGCCGCCCGCGCCTGGTATTACGATCCGGATTACGAACCCCTGATCAAGCTGCGCCAGTCCGGCGCCATCAGCAAGCTGATGCTGGTTGACGGCATGGGCTGACGACATGGGGTAACGGGACGGGTTGACGCGAAAGGTCCGCACGGGTCTCATAATAAAAAGGGGAAAATTCGATGGCCATGGCTCTGGATGACATGTCGGCGCGCTACGCAACCGACGAAATGAAAAAAGCTGCTGAAAAGGTTCCGGAATTCATCATATCTGCCGACGGCCATGTGGATGAGCCGGTCGATATATTCGACGAACTGCCGTTGGAAATCCGCGAAAACATAAATCGCCCCAAGATCATGCTCGACACCCGCCCCAAGGGCGGCGTCGACCCCAAAATCCGCATCACGGACATGGATCTGGACGGCGTGGCCGCGGAGGTGCTCTATCCGACATTCGTGCTCGGCCTGTTTGCGCAGGAACAGCGGGAACAGGAAGCAGCCTTCCGGGTCTATAACGACTGGATAGCCGATTTCTGCAAGGGGTCGCCCAACCGGCTGTTCGCCATCCCCTGCCTCCCGGTCTATGATATCGATGTGGCGATTGCCGAGATGCAGCGCTGCAGCGACATGGGCCTGCTGGGCGGGCTGATCTGGCAGGTGCCCCATCCCGACCTGCCGCTCACGTCGGATCATTATGAGAGACTCTGGGCGGCGGCGGCGGAACTGGGCCAGCCGATCCATTTCCACATCCTCACCGGATTCAACTATTTCCGTTTCAAGCGCGAAGGGCTGGACCGGGTGCGTGGCTCGGTCAATACCAAGACCAGCGACATCTTCACCACGGTTTACGACCTGATCTGGTCGGGCGTGTTCGAACGTCATCCCAAGCTCAAGGTGGCGATTGTCGAAGGAGAGATCGGATGGGCGCCGTTCCTCCTGCAGCAGTATGATTACTACTACCGGCGCTTCACCAAGCCCGGCCACCCCAGCGGCGAATTCGCCATTTCACGGCTGCCCAGCGAAATTTTTGAAGATCACATGTACCTGACCTTCATGGATGATTATGCCGGCGGCCAGGCGCTGAAGCACTGGGGCGACAGAAACTGCATGTGGTCCAGCGACTACCCGCACCCCAACATGACCTGGCCCAATTCGCGCGCCTTCATCGCCCGTCAGATCGGCGACCTCGAGCCTGAAAAGCAGAAACGGGTGTTGAGCCAGAACTGCATCGATCTCTACGGGCTGGATATCAAGCTGTAGGCGGTTCGCGGGTTAATCGGTCGCCGGCCTCGCCAAAACCTGCCTACCGGCGCTCCTAGCTCCTAGCCCAGGGCGTCGGCGATGATGTTCCGATAGTCCTCGCGGGTCGGTCTGCGGGGTGAGGTGGCGTTGAAATGGACCCCCGCCGCATATTCCGAGAGCGCGTCGAGATCGTCGTTCGGATAGCCCAGCTCCCGCACGCTGGATTTCAGGCCGATGCGGGTGTTGAGCTCGGTGATGCCATCGGCCACGGATGTTCCGGCCGCCAGCCCCATGGCGTCCGCCAGCTTCGCCAGCTGGTCGGGGAAATGGGGTTCGAAATAGCGCATCACCGCCGGCGCCGACGCGGTGATCAGCGCGCCGTGATGCAGCGGGCTGTCGGCGAAGACATGGCCCAGCACGTGGATCGGCCCGAGCCCCATATAGATCGCCATGCCGCCCTGAAGCCCGGCCATCAGCATGTGCCAGCGCGCTTCCCGGTCGTCGCCGTGTTCGGTGGCGCGCTGGACATATTTGGCGACCCGCGCGATGCCGTCGAGGGCGATGGCTTCGACCGGCGGGTTGATATTGTTGGACAGATAGCCTTCGACACAATGGGACAGCGCGTCCATCCCGGTTCCCGCAGTCAGGATCGGCGGCAGGGTCAGGGTCAGATCCGGGTCGCAGATGGCCAGGTCGGGCCGTACATGGGGGCTGCGGATGCCGAGCTGATGTTCGCCGGGCGCGGGATGAATGCCGCCGCCGAAGGTGATTTCGGCCCCGGTCCCCGCCGTGGTCGGCAGCGTGATATAGGGCGCGACATTGGAGGTGATTTTGGACGGGTCTTTCAGATATTCGATGATCGGCTCCGCATGGGTGACCGCAACCCGCAGGGCCTTGCCCGAATCCAGCACCGACCCGCCGCCCAGGGCGACGATGCCGTCGCAGCCCTGTTCCCGGTACATGGCCTGCGCGCCTTCAATGCCGGCCACGGTGGGGTTGGGCGGAATATCATCATAGACCGCAACGTCCGGATTGCCGGGCAAGGCGGCCAGCAGTTTTTCCACCACGCCATGTTTAACCAGGCCCTTATCGGTGATGATCAAGGGGCGGCGGATTCCGCGCGCCGCCAATTCGCCGGCCAGGGTGTCAACCGCGCCAAAATCGAAATTCACCGTGGGAAAACCGGGGAGTACCGCCATTATGAACCTCTCAGTCAGATATGATATAGTCGTCGGAACAATTGAATAGCAAAGTGCCGGGAGAACAAACCACAATGTCCAAGGCAAAAGTATTCATATTCGCGCCCAATGACGAAACCGGCAAAACCCATAGGATGCTGGAAGATGCCGGTTGCGAACTGACCATGGGCGAGGCGTCGTGGCATACCCCCATGGGCGACAACGAGGCCGTGATGTGCGAGCTGGCGAAGGGCGCCCATGCCCTGACCGGAACATCGATCCGGTCGAGCCCGATCTCACGGGCGATCATGCAGAGTTCCGGCGATCTGCGCATCATCGCCAAATTCACCATCGGAGTTGACGATATCGATGTCACGGCAGCCACCC
>CALGIA010000265.1 GCA_937916005.1 uncultured Rhodospirillaceae bacterium | reverse complement strand
GCATGATCGCGCTCTGCATTTCTCATTGCTCGCCAATCCGTTCCTCAAGGTCGGCGAATCCTACATGGATGGCACGCTGACTATCGAAGAAGGCACGTTGGGCGATTTGCTCGACTTCCTGTGCCGCTCCGCCCATGCGTCCGAGGACATGCTTTTCTTCCGGCTCAACGAATGGCTCAGCGCCCGGATGAGATGGCTGCAACAGTACAACCCGGTTGGGCGCGCCAGGGATAACGTCGCCCATCACTACGACCTCTCCAGCACGCTATATGATTTGTTTCTGGATGCGGACCGGCAATATTCGTGCGGCTATTACATCCGCGACGACGACAGCCTGGAAACGGCGCAGGAAAACAAGAAGCGGCATATCGCGGCCAAGCTCATGCTGGAACCGGGACAGCGCATACTCGATATCGGATCGGGCTGGGGCGGTCTCGGGATATATCTCGCCGGTCTGGAAAATGTCGATGTAACCGGCGTGACCCTGTCGGAGGAACAATACACCCTTTCCCAGCAACGGGTTGCGGGCGCGGGCCTGCAGGACAGGGTCAGGTTCAAGCTGGAAGATTATCGCGACCGGACCGGGACCTATGACCGCATCGTCTCGGTCGGCATGTTCGAGCATGTGGGCGCCAGGCATTATCGGGAATTTTTTGGGAAACTGCGGGAACTATTGGCCGATGACGGCGTTGCGCTCCTGCACTCCATCGGCCGGATGGAAGCGCCTGGGACGACCAATGCCTGGCTGCGGAAATACATCTTTCCGGGGGGTTACGCGCCGGCTTTGTCCGAGGTCATGGCGGCTCTGGAAAAAGAAAAGCTTTACGTCACCGACATCGAAATTCTTCGTCTGCATTACGCAAAAACGCTGGAAGACTGGAACGAACGGTTTCAAAAAAACCGCTCGAAGGTCGCCGAGATTTACGACGAACGGTTTTGCCGCATGTGGGAGTTCTATCTACTGGGCTGCATCTCGGCCTTCAAATACTGGAACCAGATGATTTTCCAGATGCAGATTTCCCGGAATCAGGACGCCGTGCCCCTGACCCGCGACTATGTCACGGACTGGACGCGGGACCAGGCGCGCCTGGAAACAAAACGGCCCGGCATCGCCGCTTGATTTCCGCGCCATTGTTCTGACAAAATTCGAATTCAGGGTGACACGGAAAAAGTTGTCCCCGCTATCCCCGCTATGCGAGTCAATTTTCTGACCTTGAGTCGCGAAAGGTGGTTGGCTTGCGTAAGGCGATTCGGTAATCGGAGGAGTAGTCTTTAGCATCCGAGTAGCAGGAACATGATTCCGTGAGCAGCCCCTTAAAATCGATCGAGCCGGACACGCCTGAATACCGCACGCCGCCGGGTAATTTCGAGGCGGAAATGGGGTTGCTCGGCGCGATGCTGATCAACAACCGCGCCTACGAGCATGTCTCGGACTATCTGCGGGCGGAACATTTCGCCGACCTTCTCCATGGCCGCATCTATGAAGCCTGCAGCACCTTGATCGAGCGCGGCCAGCGCGCCGATCCGACGACGCTGAAACATTTCTTCGACAGCGATGAGAGTTTCGACGATGTCGGCGGCGCGGAATATCTCGCCCAGCTCGCATCCGATGCGATCACCATTATCAATGCCGGTGATTACGGCAGGCTGATCCATGACCTCTACCTACGGCGCGAGTTGATCGAACTCGGCACCGAGGTGGTGAATGAAGCCTATGGCGCCGATTTCGACCACAGCGCCGGGCAGCAGATCGAAAGCGCCGAACAAAAACTTTATGACCTCGCCACCACGGGCGATCACGAAGGCGGTTTCATCTCCTTCACGGAATCCATGAAGGCTGTGATCGACACGGCCCAGGCGGCGTTCAAGCGGGGCGGCTATGCCGGGGTCCCGACCGGGTTCACCAAGCTTGATCTGCAACTGGCCGGATTGCACAAATCCGATCTGATCATTCTTGCGGCGCGTCCGTCCATGGGCAAAACCGCCCTGGCCACCAATATCGCGTTTAACATCGCCGCCAGCGAACTGGACGAGAACGGGAACGTAGTGCCGCGCCCGGAGCGTTCCGTCGGGTTCTTTTCGCTGGAAATGTCGTCGGAACAGCTTGCCAATCGTATTCTCGCGGAAAAAGCCCAGATCCAGTCTGATCAGATCCGCAAGGGTGAACTCAACAACCGGGATTTCGAGCGGCTGGTCCATGCGACCCAGATACTGGAAAAGGCGCCGTTCTTCATCGACGATACGCCGGCGCTCACCGTCTCGGCGCTGCGGACACGGGCGCGCAGGCTCAAACGGCAACATGGGCTGGGGCTGATCGTTGTCGATTACCTGCAGCTTCTGCAGGGCAGCGCAAGCCGGCGCAACGAAAACCGGGTGCAGGAGATTTCCGAAATCACGCGGGGACTCAAGACCCTGGCCAAGGAGCTTGATGTTCCCGTGCTGGCCCTGTCCCAGCTGTCGCGCGCGGTCGAACAGCGCGAGGACAAACGGCCACAGCTTTCCGACCTTCGCGAATCCGGCAGTATCGAACAGGATGCCGATGTGGTGATGTTTCTGTACCGGGAGGAATATTACCTGGAACGGGCCGAACCCGGCCGCAGGGATGGCGAAGACGCCGGCAAGCTCACGGAACGGCATGCGGCCTGGGAAGCCAACAAGGAACAAGCCGAGGGCAAGGCCGAGGTCATCATCGGCAAGCAGCGCCATGGCCCGACCGGATCCATTCCACTGCGATTTCATCCGTCGATCACCAAATTCGACAATTGGGATGAAGAAGACGACAGGCAAGGCTCGGGGGGCGATACGTTCTGAGTAATCCGAACGCAGATTTCGCAAGGGCGGTGCTGACCGTCGATCTCGATGCGGTCGCCGAAAACTACCGGTCATTGCGCGGGGTATTGAACGGCGCCGAATGCGGCGCGGTGGTCAAGGCTGACAGCTACGGCCTCGGCATGGCGCAAGTATCACGACGCCTGGCTGCCGAAGGGTGCCGCAGCTTTTTTGTCTCCTGCATTGATGAGGCAATCCGCTTGCGCGACATACTGCAACCGGGAAACGCCACGATCCATGTGTTCGACGGGTTGCCCCCGGGCGCGGAACAGCTTTTCGACCAATATGCATTGAGCCCGGTACTCGGCGATCTCGATCAGATTGCCCGCTGGGCGGCCCATGGCCGGGCCCATGGCGGGCGCTCGGCGGTGATAAAGATCGACACGGGCATGGCGCGGCTGGGATTGACCGAGGCGGAGGTGAATGTGCTGGCCGCCGAGCCGGAACGGCTTGACGGCCTGACCCTCGATTACGTCATGAGCCATCTATCGTGCGCCGATGAAGACGGCAATCAGATGAATGCGGCCCAACTCACGACCTTCCAGACATTGCGCGCAAAGCTTCCCAACGCGAAGGCCTCACTGGCAAATTCCGCGGGAATTTCCCTGGGGGCGGAATACCACTTCGATCTGGTGCGGCCGGGCGCGGCGCTTTACGGCATCCTGAATGCGCCGAATCAGTCCAGCGCGATGAAGCAAGTTGTTAATTTAAAAGGAAAAATCCTGCGTTTGCGTGACGTTGACAGTAATCAGACCGTTGGCTACGGTGCCAGCCATCAGGTGACTAAGGGTAGACGCCTCGCGACGGTGGCAATCGGGTATGCGGATGGGTATTCTCGATCGCTCGGCAATCGCGCCACGGGTTTTGTCGGCAGCAAGAAGGTCTCCCTAGTGGGGCGCGTTTCCATGGATTTGATTACGTTCGATGTAACCGGGGCGCCAGATGAATTTCTCACTCCCGACGGCCCCGGCTGCCCCGGCGGCAATGTCGAATTGATCGGTCCCGGCCACGGGGTCGATGATCTGGCGCGCGAGGCCGGAACGATCGGATATGAAATTTTGTCGGGATTAGGGCCGCGCGTCCACCGGGTCTATCTCGGGGAGGCCGACTGAGTATGGGGTTTCTTGCCGCCGTCGGGCGGGCGTTCATTGCATTCCTGGCCGGCACCGGCCGGATCGCGCTTTTTACCGGCAACAGCGTCATGCATTGCGTCCGGCCGCCGATCTATCCCCGGCTGATCGTCCGGCAGATGATCGAGGTTGGATATTATTCCCTCCCCGTGGTCGGGCTGACGGCCGTGTTCACGGGCATGGTGCTGGCGCTGCAAAGCTATACCGGGTTTTCGCGTTTCAATGCGGAAAGCGTTATCGCCAATGTTGTGGTCCTGTCGATCACCCGCGAACTGGCGCCGGTTCTGGCCGGACTGATGGTCGCCGGCCGCATCGGCGCGGCCATGGCCGCCGAAATCGGTACCATGCGGGTGACCGAACAGATCGACGCTCTGTCGACCCTGTCGACCAATCCATTCAAATACCTGGTCGCGCCGCGTCTCATCGCCGGGCTTGTAACCCTGCCGCTCTGTGTTCTCGCTGCCGACGTGATCGGCGTCTTCGGCGGTTATCTTGTCAGCGTCCACAAGCTGGGCTTCAACCCGGCCATCTATCTCAAAAGCACCTGGGATTTTCTGGAAGCGCTCGATGTAATTTCCGGTCTGGTCAAGGCCGGCGTGTTCGGTTTCCTGATTTCCCTGATGGGGTGCTATCACGGCTATAACTCCAAGGGCGGGGCCCAGGGAGTTGGCGCGGCGACCACAAACGCCGTCGTTTCGGCCTCTGTTCTGATTCTCTCCAGCAACTATCTGATTACCGAAGCTTTTTTCTCGACGGTGCCATGACCGAAATCGATAATAAAATCGAGGTTCGCGACCTGCGCAAGGCGTTCTCCGGAAAAGTCGTACTCGACGGCGTCGATCTGGATGTGCCGCGCGGGGAATCTCTGGTCGTAATCGGTGGATCCGGCACCGGCAAATCCGTGCTGATCAAAAACATCATCGGCATAATTCATCCTGACCGCGGCAGCATCAAGGTCGATGGCGAGGAAGCGGTCGGCATGAAGGCCCGTGACCGGGAAGCGGTCACCGCCAAGTTCGGCATGCTGTTTCAGGGCGGCGCCCTGTTCGACAGCCTGCCGGTCTGGGAAAACGTTGCTTTCGGCCTCATGGCCGGGCATGGAACATCGCGCGTCGACGGCAAGGAAATCGCCATCGAAATGCTGCGTCAGGTCGGGCTCGCCCCGGCAGTTGCCGAATTGTCGCCATCCGAACTGTCCGGCGGCATGCAAAAACGCGTTGGCCTGGCCCGGGCCATCGCCACCAAGCCGGAAATCCTGTTTTTCGACGAACCCACCACGGGTCTCGACCCGATCATGGCCGACATCATCAATGATCTGATCCTTCAATGCGTCCGCGAACTGGGCGCGACAGCGCTCTCGATCACCCATGACATGATCAGCGCGCGAAAGATCGCCGACCGGGTCGCCATGATTCATGCCGGCAAAATCATCTGGACCGGCGCGATCAGCGAGATCGACCATAGCGGGAACCCGTATGTGGATCAGTTTATCAACGGCCGGGCGGAGGGGCCGATCCAGATGGAGATCGGCAAGCCGTGACCACGCAACTCAATATCCCCACCTGCGAAAGCCCTCACTGAGATGGCCCGGACCATCGCATCATTCACCTGCCAGGAATGTGGCGCGGTCCATAACAAATGGACCGGGCGGTGTGATGGTTGCGGCGCCTGGAATTCGGTTGTCGAGGAAGCCCCGGCCGAACAGGCGCCCAAGGGCCTGGGTGCGGGCAAGGGTCATTCAATCTCATTTGTCGGGCTGACGGGCGAAACATCCGATGCGACGCGGCGCATTTCCGGAATCAGCGAGTTCGACCGGGTTTGCGGCGGTGGGCTGGTGCCGGGTTCCGCGGTCCTGATTGGCGGCGACCCGGGGATTGGCAAATCGACCCTGGTCCTGCAGGTACTGAGCCGGATGGCGACGGAAACGCCGTGCAGCTATATTTCCGGCGAAGAAGCGATTGGCCAGATCCGCATGCGCGCAACACGGCTCGGGCTCAGCGAGGCGCCGGTGCAGCTGGCCGCGGCGACAAATGTCCGCGACATCATCACCACGCTGGAAAGCACCAGGAATACAGGCATCGTGGTGATCGATTCCATCCAGACCATGTATGTGGATTCGCTCGATTCCGCGCCGGGCACCGTCAGCCAGGTACGGGCCAGCGCACAGGAACTGATCCGCCTGGCCAAGCGCCAGGGCTTCACCCTGCTTCTGGTCGGGCATGTCACCAAGGAAGGCGCCATCGCCGGCCCACGCGTGCTGGAACACATGGTCGACACGGTCCTGTATTTCGAAGGCGAACGGGGCCATCAGTTCCGCCTGTTGCGCGGTATCAAGAACCGTTACGGCGCAACCGATGAAATCGGCGTTTTCGAGATGACCGATCGCGGGCTGCAGGAAGTCGCCAACCCGTCGGCCCTGTTCCTGGCCGAACGCCGGGGCAATGTCAGCGGCGCGGTCGTGTTTGCCGGCATCGAAGGCACAAGGCCGCTGCTGGTCGAAATTCAGGCCCTGGTCGCCCCGTCATCGCTTGCCACGCCCAGGCGCGCGGTGATCGGATGGGATTCGGGGCGATTGGCCATGGTGCTTGCCGTGCTGGAAACCCGGTGCGGGGTCGCTCTGGCGGGGCGCGACGTTTATTTGAACGTGGCCGGCGGGCTGAAGATCAACGAGCCGGCGGCGGATCTCGCCGTGGCCGCGGCGCTGCTGTCGGCGGCGTCGGATATTCCGGCGCCCAAGGATGCGGTGGTGTTCGGCGAAATCGGACTTTCCGGCGAAATCCGGGGCGTCAGCCAGACCGCGCTGCGTCTCAAGGAAGCCGCCAAGCTGGGATTCAATCAAGCGGTCAAGCCGCCGAGCGCCAAGGGCGAACGCGCCGGGAATATTTCGCTGACGGAAATTTCACATCTTCGGGAATTGCTGACCGTGCTCGGCTGGGAGCCCGGCCGGCAAAACAATGATCAAAACAGCGAAAAAAACAGCGCCACACCCCGGACTGAGGATGCGTACTCGTGACCGTGGTCGATTTCATCGTTATCGGGGTCGTGGTCCTTGCCGGGATGATCGCAACCGGGCTGGGGCTGGTCCGCGTCGTGCTGGGCCTTGGCGGATGGATCGGCGCTGGTCTGGCCACCCTGTACGGCTTCAAATATGCGCGCCCGATCGCCCATCGATGGATAGACAGCGATCCCTTGGCGGATGCCGCCGCCGGTGGGACGCTGTTTATCGGCAGTTTGATCGTGCTGACCCTGATCACCCACTGGATTGCCCATCGCGTTAAGAACAGCGGTTTCGGCGCTCTCGACAGAACCCTTGGCCTGGTGACCGGGCTCGCGCTCGGCGCGGTCATTGTCTGCGGCTCATTCATCGTCGCGGAACGGGTTCTTCAGTGGCCGCAGGATCCGGCGGGCCGCCCCGGCTGGATACGGGACGCGCGGTCAATCCGCGTGATTGAGGCAGGTTCGGGCTTGTTGCTGAAAATAGTCCCGCCTGAATGGGGCGGCGGAAAGCCACAATCGAAAAACCGTCTGGACGACTCTGCACGCGCGGCGAAAAGACTGATGACTCCCGAGACGAAAGGCGCTGCATCCGTCGAGAAATCCGGTTATGATGCGCGCGAGCGCAAGGAAATGGACCGCCTGTTTCAAAGCCGCGATTAACAGACCATCCGGAGCCCGAAATTACCTTGGCACATATGATCGAGATCGATGACGACAAACCCCACGAGGAATGTGGGATATTTGGTGTTTATGGGCATGTCGATGCGGCCGCGCTTTCGACGCTTGGGCTGCACGCGCTCCAGCATCGCGGCCAGGAAGCATCGGGCATCGTCACCTTCGACGGCGTGCAGTTCCACAGCCATCGCGCGCTCGGCCTGGTCGGCGACAATTTCAGCAGCGAAGACGTCATAAAACGTCTGCCCGGCTCAAGCGCGATCGGTCACAACCGCTATTCGACGTCGGGGGCGACCGTGCTGCGCAATGTGCAGCCGCTATTCGCCGATTTCGAATTCGGCGGGCTCGCCATCGGCCATAACGGCAACCTGACCAATGCGCGCCTGCTCCGCCGGGAGCTGGTTCATCGCGGCAGCCTGTTTCAGTCGACCTCGGACACGGAAGTCATCGTCCATCTGATCGCGACCAGCCGGCGCAAAACCGTGGTCGACCGGTTGGTGGATGCGCTGCACCAGGTTATCGGCGCCTACTCGCTGATCGCCATGTGCAACGATATGGTCATCGGCGTGCGCGACCCCCTGGGCGTGCGACCGCTGGTGCTTGGCCAGCTGGATGGCGCCTATATCCTCGCCTCGGAAACCTGCGCGCTGGATATCGTCGGGGCGGAATTCATCCGTGATGTCGCGCCCGGCGAACTGGTGGTGATCGATGCGAACGGCATTCGCAGCGAACAGCCGTTCCGAAAGGTCAAAAACCGGTTCTGCATCTTTGAATATGTATATTTTTCGCGGCCGGACAGCGTGGTCGAAGGCAACAATGTATACGAGGCGCGACGGCGCATTGGCGCCGAGCTCGCCCGGGAAGCGCCGGTCGACGCGGATGTGGTGATCCCGGTTCCGGATTCCGGCGTCCCCGCCGCGCTGGGCTATGCGCGCGAATCCAATATTGCCTATGAACTCGGCATTATCCGCAACCATTATGTGGGCCGCACATTCATCGAACCGTCGGACCGCATTCGTCACCTGGGGGTAAAGCTCAAACATAACGCCAATCGCGAGGTTATCGACGGCAAGCGGGTAATCCTGGTGGATGACAGCATCGTGCGCGGAACCACCTCGACCAAGATCGTTGAAATGGTGCGCGCCGCCGGCGCCACCGAAGTGCACATGCGCATCGCAAGCCCACCAACCACCCATTCGTGCTTCTACGGCGTCGATACGCCGCAACGGGAAGAACTGCTCGCCGCGAAACATGATGTGGAAGCGATGATGAAGGTGATCGGGGTCGATTCACTCGCCTATGTGTCGCTTGACGGGCTCTATCGCGCCATGGGCGAAACCAACCGCGAAGTCGGTCAGCCGCAATATTGCGATGCGTGTTTTTCGGGCGATTATCCGATCGCGCTGATCGATCACGATGACGTCGAAGAGGGCGGCAAGCTTTCCTCCCTCACCCAGCACGCTTAATACCCCAGCACGCTTAATACCAAGGTATAAATGTCTTCTTCCGGATCACGACTTGAAGGCCGTGTCGCGCTGATCACGGGAGCATCCCGCGGCATCGGCGCCGCGGTCGCGCGCCGGTTCGCAAATGAGGGCGCGACGCTTATTCTGGTCGCCCGGAGCAAGGCGGGGCTGGAAGAGGTCGACGACGAGATCCGCGCCGCCTGTGGCGAAGACGCCGCGCCGACCCTGGTCGAGCTGGATCTCGCCCATGTCGATCATATCGACGGTTTGGCCACCGCCGTGGCGGAGCGTTTCGGCAAGCTCGATATCCTGGTGGGCAATGCCGCACTGGTCGGCACATTGACCCCCATGCATCAGATTGAGCCCGCCGATTGGACTCAATTGATGGCGGTAAATCTGACCGCGAACTGGCGGTTGATCCGCGCCTTTGATCCGCCCCTGCGCGCCTCCGACGCGGGACGGGCAATATTCGTAACCTCCGGCGCGGCCCATGGCCCACACCCCTATTGGGGCGGCTATGCCATCACCAAGGCCGGGCTTGAAATGATGGTCACCAGCTGGGCGGAGGAGGCCGAAAACACCAATATGCGGATCAATCTGCTGGACCCTGGTTCGACCCGTACCGGCATGCGCGCCGCCGTCTTTCCGGTCGACGATCCCCTGACCCTGAAGACGCCGG
>CALGIA010000264.1 GCA_937916005.1 uncultured Rhodospirillaceae bacterium | reverse complement strand
ACGAAGACATGGTTTTCGTCGGTAAACGGCGCCTGGCCAATCCAGTTCACCCCTTCGCCGCCCATATGGGAAAAAGTTTCCGTACGGCGGTTCATCAGCAAAGCCATCCAGTGACAGCCGATACCGGCTTCGGCGCGGCTGCCGTCGGGAACCTTGGTCGAGCTGTTATGGGGACAGCCGGAACAGAAATAGGGCGTACGCAGAATTTTGGGCGGGTCCAGGGCGAGGGATCGCTCCTTGGCTTCGATTTCAGCCAAGCGCTCGTCAATTTGCGGGCTGGAATGAAACCGGGCAATGCGACCGGCGATAACCTTGGCGACCGATGCCGGGGTCAACACACCGGACGACGGCATCAGCCATTCATGGTTTTCATCGAACTTGCCGACGATGCGCGGCCGAACCTTTTCGTTCCAGTTGTACAGTTCGGCGCGAAGCTGGTTTTCCATCACCGCGCGCTTTTCCTCGATCACCAGAACTTCTTCGAGCCCGTCGGCGAACGCACGCGCGCCGGACCGTTCCAGCGGCCAGGGCATGCCGACCTTATAGACACGGAGCCCGATTTCGGCGGCGAGGCGGTCATCGATTCCAAGATCGGCCAGGGCCTGGCGCACATCGAGATAGGATTTCCCACTGGTCAGAATGCCAAGCCGTGGCGTCGGGCTGTCCATCACGATGCGGTCGATCCGGTTGGCGCGGGCGAAGTTAAGCGCGGCGTAAATCTTGTATTCATGCATGCGCGCTTCGGATGCGAGGCGGTCGTCGCCCAGCCGGATGCCAAGCCCATCGGGCGGAATTTTGGCGTCTTCCGGCAGAACGATATTGATCCGGGCCGGGTCGATCAAGATGCTGGCGGAGCTGTCGATGGTTTCGGTCAGGCACTTGAAGCCGACCCACAGCCCGGCGAAGCGCGACATGGCGATGCCCAGCAAACCATATTCGATATATTCCTGCACCGAGGACGGATGCAGCACGGGCATCATCAGGGCCGCAAAATTCTGTTCCGACTGGGTCGCGAGCGTGGACGATTCGGCGTCGTGATCGTCACCGACCAGCATGAGGACGCCGCCGTTTTTCCCGACTCCGGCGAAGTGGCCGTGACGCACCGCGTCCATGGAACGGTCGAGGCCGGGCGCCTTGCCGTACCAGATCGAAAAGACGCCGTCATAGCGTCCGCCGGGAAACAGATTGACCTGCTGCGATCCCCAGACGGCGGTCGCGGCGAGGTCTTCATTGAGACCGGGTTGAAAATGAATTTGGTTCTTTTCCAGGAATTCCTTGGCCCGCCAGAGTTCCATGTCATAGCCGGCGATGGGCGAACCGCGATACCCGGATATAAAGCCCGCCGTGTTGAGCCCGGCCACCAGGTCGCGGCGGCGCTGTTCCATGGGAAGCCGCACCAGGGCCTGGATACCCGATGCAAAGATCGGCCCGGACTCGAGCGCATATTTGTCGTCGAGCGAGACGTCAGCCAGCGGCATGTTCGATCTCCTAGTCAACGCAGGGCCGTCTGGGGAGTCACCGGCTTATAAATTTCGGCGCGCCCTGCTAGGCTATCAATTAGATAGGAATCCAGTGGATAGAATCAACCAATGCCACCGCTTCATGCAGCGTAGATAGTTAAAATGAATTATCTCGCCTTCATTGCGCTGGTTTCGGCGCTTGTCGCCACCGGCGCCATGTCGATGGATATGTATATTCCATCGTTTCCCGGCATGGCGGCGGATCTGGCGGCGCCGGCGGGCGATATCCAGCTCACCATGAGCGTGTTCCTGTTTGGATTTGCGGTATCCCAGCTGGTTTACGGTCCATTGTCCGACCGTTTCGGCCGGCGCAGGGTGCTGATCTGTGGCATGGTTGTTTATTGCCTTACGAGCATCGCCTGCACATTCGCCGTTACGGTGGAAATGCTGATCTGGCTCCGGCTGGCTCAGGCGTTCGGGGCCTGCAGCGGAGGCGTGATCGGGCGGGCCATGGTGCGTGACCGGTATGATTTGAACGAGGCCGCCAAGGCCTTTGGCTATTTGGGCATGGCCATGATGCTGACCCCAATTCTGTCACCTATTCTAGGCGCGTGGCTGGAAATCGCCTTTGGCTGGCGATCGAACTTCGTCTTCATGGCGGGGTTTGGCGCGGTGATTCTGATCGTGACCATTTCCCTGCTGGCCGAAACCAACGCGTCACCTGATCCCGAAGCTTTTCAGATCAAGCGCATCGCGGTCAATTACCTGACATTGCTGCGCAGCCGGCGCTTTATGGGCTACGCCCTGTCGCTGACCTTTGCCTTTGCGGGCGCGTTTGCATTCGTGACCGGATCGCCCTTCGTGATGATCGTTCTTTTGGCCGTCACCCCTGACATATTCGCAATTTTATTCGGCTTCGTGGCCGGTGGTTTTTTGCTCGGATCCTTTGCCTCGACACGTCTGACGCCGCGCCTGGGCATTGACCGCGCGATCGCGGTGGGCGTTACCATCTATCTGTCCTGCGCAATTATCCTGGTCTGGGTGGCGATGCTTGGGCGCTTCGATATCTGGGCGATCTGTCCGGCCATGGTCATGCTGTCTTTCGGAAACGGGCTGGTCATTCCCAATTCCCAGGCCGGGGCCATGTCGCCTTTCCCGCGAATGGCCGGGGCGGCGGCGGCCCTGATGGGGTGTTTCTCCATGGTGGGGGCGGGGCTCGGCGGCGCGGCGGTCGCCGGATTTTATAACGGTACCCAATTCCCGATGGTCCTGACCACCTTGTTCAGCGCGGTGGCGCTGTTTTTGTGCTTCTGGTTCTTCGTATGGCGCGGCCGGGAAATAGCCGGTTAATCCTGACCAACCCAACCTTCGCGTTCTATCAGGGCCTCGATCCCGCCCCGGTTCGGTTGCGGCAGCCGCCTTATCTTCTTCCCCTGATGGGCGTCGATCATGAACGCGCGCCAAATTCCGGCCGGTAATCCACCGCCGGTGACTTTTTTCATGGGGTGGCCATCGTCATTGCCGACCCATATGCCGGTCACCAGATCGGCGGTATAGCCGATAAACCAGGCATCGCGCCATTCCTGGCTGGTTCCGGTTTTCCCCGCCGCGGGCCGGTCGATCCGCGCCCGGTGCCCGGTGCCCTGGGTGATGGTTTTTTGCAGCATCTGTTCAAGCGCGGCGACATGGCGGCGATCGACCACCCGGCCACCGCCCGATCCACCGCGCCGGTATATGATCGATCCGGTGGTATCCCGGATTTCGATGATGCCGTACGGCCAGGCGGCGATGCCCTGGTTTGCGATAACCGCATAGGCGGCGGTCAATTCTATCAAGGTAACCTCGGATGCGCCCAGGGCCAGGCTGGGATGGGATTTCAGCTTGGCCGTGATTCCCAGCCGGTGGGCGGCTGAGATCACCTTGTTTCGGCCCGCATGTTCGCTGACCTGGACCGCGATGGTGTTGAGAGACCGGGCGAACGCATCACTGAGGGTGATTTTGCCGCGGAAACGACCGGAATAGTTTCGTGGTTTCCAGCCCTTTATGTTGATCGGCCGGTCGACAAGCTGCGTATCCGGATCAAGCCCCGCCTCAAGCCCCGCAAGATAGACAAACAGCTTGAAAGCAGAACCCGGTTGCCGTAGCGCCTGGGTGGCGCGGTTGAACTGGCTTTCAAGATAGCTGCGTCCACCGGTCATGGCACGCACGGCCCCGTCGGGGGACATGGCGATGAGCGCGCCCTGGCTCGCGCCCCGTTGCTTTCCCTTGCCCGCGAGACTTGCCGCCAGCCTGGAGGTGGCCAGCTTCTGCAGGCGTCGATCCAGTGTGGTGGTAATCACCAGATCACCCTTGCTGTCGCCGACAAACGCGGCCGCGCGTTCCATGATCCAGTCGGCGTAATAATGCGCCGATGTCGCGCTCGACCGATTCAACGTGAGGGAACGGCGCGGCGCGGCGGCGGCGTTTTCGGCGCTGAGAAATCCGGCGGCGACCATTTTCTTTAAAACCTGTTCGGCGCGGCTCTTGGCGTTTCCAGGGTGGCGCAACGGCGAATAGCGCGACGGCGCCTTCAAGAGGCCGGCCAACAGGGCGGCTTCGTGCAGCGTGACCTTGCGGACGGATTTATTGAAATAACGCTGCGCGGCGGCTTCCATGCCCTGGATGCCCGCGCCGAGATAAACCCGGTTTGCGTATATGGCGAAGATCTGTTCCTTGGTGAAGCGCGCTTCCAGCCAAAAGGCTGCCAGAAGCTCCTGTACCTTGCGGCGGATATTCCGGTCCGGCGTCAGAAACAGGTTTTTGGCGAGCTGTTGGGTCAGGGTGCTGCCGCCCTGGCGAATCGTTCCGGCGCGAATATTCGCCACCATCGCGCGGGCCACCGCCCAGGGGTCGAACCCGCCATGGCTGAAGAACCGCCGGTCCTCGGTCGCGACGACCGCCTGGACCAGATGGGGCGGCAAGTCGCTGAATGACACCGAGCCGCCGTGATAATCGCCGAAGCGCGCGAAGACAGATCCGTCGGCTGCGGTGAGCGTAACGGCGGGCCGCCGTTCGGGGGTTTCCAGCCGGCTGATATCGGGCAAATCCCAGCCATACCAGGCGGTGACGCCCCCGAGCCCGATCGCCAGCCAGATCATTGTAACCAGCGCCCACTTCGCGGGTTTCAGAAATCGGCGCGCGCCATGGGTCGTCCGTGCGGCGGCGCGCGGTTTGCTGGATTTGCGCCTCGGTTTGCGCTGGGGCTGGTTCGAGGGTTTTCTGGGCGCCATTTTCGTATATCTAGTATTTCCAGAGGGCTATTACCACAGATATAGTCGGTTAAAGTGATCAAGATTGGTCCGCGTTCGAAATGATCGAAATTCGCCCCGCGACAATTGACGATGCCGATGCGGTGTCCGGCATGGCGCGCGCCTTGAGCCTTTCCGACGGTGGACGGCCATCGGCTTTGACTGCCGAGAAATACCGTATCGACGGCTTCGGTGAAAATCCTGCATTTTCAGCTTTGATTGCCGAGTGCGACGACGGCATCGCGGGCTATGCGGTATTTTATTGCGGTTATGATTCCGACAGCGCCACCCGGGGGGTGTATCTCGCCGATCTGTATGTGCGCGAGGATTTTCGACGGCGCGGTGTTGGGCGCGCCCTGATCTCGGGCGTGGCCGCGCGCTGCAGGGAAGACGGCGCGCGCTGGATGTTCTGGTCGGTGCTTAAGCGCAACCGGCCGGCGCGCAAATTCTATCGCCGGCTTTCCAGCGAATTGAAAGACGTGGTGATTTGCGCCGCGTTCGGCAAATCCTTCGATCGTCTTTCGGACATTAATTCCGAGCCGCTTAACCCGCGCCTTCGTAATCGAGGATTGCGCTTCTGAAGCTTGGCCGCGCCGCAAGGCGGCCGTACCAGGCGTTGACGGCGGGAAACGATTGGAAGTTTTCCGGAAATTTCCGGGTCCGATGCACATTCACGACGAATGAAATATCGGCAAGCGACGGGGTCTTGCCGACAAGCCAGTCGTTGGCCGCCAGGTGGTTCTCCAACGCTTCGAGCATCCGCTGAATATCGTCGGCCGCCGATGACAGCAATTCAGCATCGAGGCCTTTGTCGGACAAGAAATCGGCGTAGAATTTTCCCAGCTCATGGTTTTTGTGGGTCTCCACCATTCCGGCCAACCGCGCCCGGTGGGGTTTGAATACATATTCGAACGTCAGCACCCTCAGGCTATCCTGCAGCGCATCGGAACGGTCAATCCATTCCCGAACCGCCGTGATTTCATCGGGGGACGCCGGAATCAATGTGGCGCCGGAGTTGGGGAACGCATCTTCAATATATTGAAGAATGTCGTTGGAATTGATGATCACTTTGCCGTCATGGACCAGCGTCGGCACAAGGTTGTCCGGATGGATGCCGTCATAGTCGGGGCCAAAATTCTCGCTATTGCCCAGATTGATATAGTGGCTGGTCCAATCCAGTTCCTTTTCCTCGAGCGTCATCCGAACACGCTGGGAACAGTTGGAAAATCCATAGTGATAGAGATGCAGCCCAACCAGCGACAGGACGGATCTGTTTTGCGGCGTGATCTGGCCCATTTTATTCTGCGGCTTTTTCGCCCAGCAGCGCCGCGCGGAAGCGCGCGCGGATCGCCGTGCCGTCCCGTGCCGGCAACACCAGCGGAACCGGATCGCGGTTGACCTTGACGGTCGCAAAAATCGGGCCCGGCTCCTTAAATAGGATCGGCGCCAGGGCGTTCACCTCTTCCTCGGTCCAGGCGATGGTCGTTTTGCGCCACCCCGCGGCGGCGGCCATGCCGCCGAGATCGACGCCCGCGCCGGTGTGACCTTCCTGCATGCCGGTTTCGCCGTAGCGTTCGTTATCGATGACCATAACGGCGAGGTTGCTTGGCGCCGCCACGGCAATGGTCGCAAGGGTGCCCAGCCCCATCATCATTTCGCCGTCGCCGGTGATCACCAGCACGCGCCGGTCCGGTTGCGCGAGCGCTAGCCCCAATCCCATGACGGCCGCGCCGCCCATGCCGCCCCAGAGGTAGAAATTAAGGGGATTGTCGCCGGCCGCCGCCGTATCCCAGGTCGCCGATCCCAACCCGGTTATGACCAGCGCGTCTTCCCGGCCGGCGAGGATGCGGGACACCACATCGCGCCGGTCCAAAGTTGCTTGCTTATCCGTCATGACTACTTTGCAAACTCCTTGTAGCCGATCATCCGCTGGCCGATCAGGACGGCGACCGGGCGATAGGACAGGAAAGCCTGGCGCGCCGCAGCGCGTATCGTGTCGGCGGTCTGGGTGGCGTCATCGAGACGGTGGACAATCACGCCGACCGATTCCAGGGCGTCCTGGGTGCCCTGCCCCATGGTGGTTTGCCATGGGTTGAATTCGCCCCACTCGCCGCGCATGGTCACCAGCATCAACAGGGGAATGCGGCATTCCTGATTGATGCCCACCATGTTGATGCAATTTCCGACGCCCGACGATTGCATCAATAGCGCGCCTTTCGCACCGCCCAGCCAGCTTCCCGCCAGCATGGCGACGCCTTCTTCCTCGGTCGTCAGACGCACCGTGGTCATCTGGTTATCGGCGATGCTGCGCTCGATCAAAATCTTATGCCCGGCGTCCGGGACATAACAGACCTGCGAGACGTCCATGTCCTTCAAAACGCCGTAAATTTCGTCCGGCCAGGCAATGGCGGCATCAACTTCGTTCATCGCGCTTCGATTCCTTCCATCGCCAAAGACGGCGCAATCAATATCGGGCGCGGGATTTTCGGTCAAGTCGGGAAACCCCCATTTGGCTGTCGATTCATTTCAAATGGGTGGCGGTCGACCGAGTGACCATTTATACCGGAGCATTCAGATAACCGTAATTTAGGTTTAGGAGTACGACAGGATCATGGCGAAGGCTCGTTTAGCCGCCGATATCGGCGGGACCTTTACCGATATTGCGGTGGAAACCGAAGGCGGGCTTTTCACCTGCAAGGTTCTGACGACCCCGCAGGCCCCGGAACAGGGTGTTTTCGACGGTATCGACCGGGCGCTCAAGCAAACTGGATTGTCGCCATCGGATTTCAGCCTGATCATTCACGGCACCACGCTCGCCACCAACGCGATTATCGAGCGCAAGGGCGCGCGGACCGCGATGATCGTTACCGATGGATTCCGCGATTCAATTGAAATCGCCTATGAAAACCGGTTCGAGCAATATGATATTTTCATGGACAAGCCGCCACCGCTGGTCCCGCGCGAATTGCGCTTCGGCGTCAAGGAACGGCTGGATGCGCGTGGCAATGTCCTGATTCCGCTGGATTTATCCTCCGTTGACGGGGTTATCGAAATCCTGCGGCGAGAGAAAATCGAGGCGGTCGCCGTCGGATTACTGCATTCCTATATCGATGGCCGCCATGAGCGTCTGCTGGGCGAAAAGCTTTTAAAGGAGTTGCCCGAATTGTCGGTCACCCTGTCGAGCGAGGTGTCCCCGGAAATTCGCGAGTTTGAGCGTTGGTCGACGGCGTCCGCCAATGCCTATGTGCAGCCCCTGATGTCGAGCTATCTCGGCAGGCTGAATGCAAAACTCGGAACCATGGGGTTCGATTGCCCGCTTTGCATGATGACGTCGGGCGGCGGTCTTGCAGGCCTTGAAACTGCGCGCCAATTCCCAATCCGGCTGGTGGAATCAGGGCCCGCCGGGGGCGCGATCCTCGCGGCGCAGGTCGCCCTCGAATGCGGGCTGGATCAGGTGCTGTCCTTCGACATGGGCGGCACCACGGCCAAGATCTGCCTGATCGATAACGGGGAACCCCAGCAATCCCGCACCTTCGAGGTTGCCCGGCAATACCGGTTCATGAAGGGTAGTGGTCTGCCGTTGCGAATTCCGGTCATCGAAATGGTCGAAATCGGCGCCGGCGGCGGGTCGATCGCCTCGGTTGATGCCCTGTCGCGGATCCATGTGGGTCCCGAAAGCGCGGGGTCCGAACCGGGCCCGGCCTGCTACAACCGTGGCGGCGTTTCGGCGACGGTGACCGACGCGGACGCCCTGCTTGGCCGAATCGATCCGGATAGTTTCGCCGCCGGAACCATCCCGTTGAAGCTGGACAATGCCCGCAAAGCCATCGGCGAAACAGTTGGTGCGCCGCTGGGTCTTTCGCCCCTCGACGCCGCCTTCGGCATATCGGAAATCGTCGAGGAAAATATGGCGAACGCCGCGCGGGTCCATGCCGTCGAACGGGGCAAGGAGTTGGAACAGCGCACGCTGATTGCCTTCGGCGGCGCGGCCCCCGTGCACGCGGTGCGGCTGGCCCAGAGCCTCGGGATTGAGCGCGTCATCGTGCCGACCGCGGCGGGCGTCGGCTCCGCCGTGGGTTTCCTGCGCGCGCCGGTGGCCTATGAAGTGGTCCGGAGCCGCTATGCGCTGGTTGACGAAACATTCGATGTCGACGCCCTGAACGAGGTTTACACGGATTTGCGGCGCGAGGCCGAAGCCATCGTGGCCCCCGCCGCGCCGGGCGAGGAATTGATCGAAACCCGGACCGCGGATATGCGCTATCGCGGTCAGGGGCACGAGATATCGTTCACCCTTCCGCCGGGGCCCTATGACGCATCCATCGCAGACACGTTTGCCGAACTTTTTCTTGCCGCCTATGAAGCGTCTTTCGGACGTCAAATCCCAAATGTCGCGATCGAGGTGCTGAACTGGACCCTGCGCCTGGCCGCGCGTCAGGACCCACCCGCGCCGTGCCCCGACGCGCCGGCTGATACGGCCGTGGAACCGTCATCCTGGCGGGATGTGTTCGATCCGGACGAGGCGGTGATGCAATCTGTCCCGGTCTATCGGCGTCCGGACCTCCGCCCCGGCCATATGTTCCCCGGCCCGGCAATTATCTCGGAAGATGAAACCACGTCGGTGGTGCTGAACGGCTATGTCGCCCGCATCAACGGTTTGGGCTATATTGTGATGTCCAAGGAGGAAACATGACTCCCAACGATCCGCTTTCCCCGATTCGCGTACAGCTCATGTGGGATCGCCTGATTGCGGTTGTCGAAGAGCAGGCGCAGACGCTGATCCGCACCGGGTTTTCCACATCGACCCGCGAGGCGGGTGATTTATCCGCCGGCATATTTGACGCGTCCGGCAACATGATGGCCCAGGCCGTCACCGGAACACCCGGCCATGTCAACGCCATGGCGCGCGCCGTCGGGCATTTTATCGATAAATTCCCGGTCGACACCATGTCGGAAGGCGATGTCTTCCTGACCAACGATCCCTGGAAAGGGACCGGCCACCTGCATGATTTCACCTTTGTGACGCCGGCGTTTCGAAATGGCGAACTGGTCGCGCTGTTCGCCAGTACCTGCCATGTGGTCGATATCGGCGGGCGCGGCATGACGCCCGACAGCAGGCAGATCTATGAAGAAGGTCTCTTCATCCCCCTGATGCGGTTTGCCCGCGCCGGCAAGGTGGAGGACGCGCTGATCGACATTGTCGGCGCCAATGTGCGTGAAGCGGTTCAGGTGATCGGCGATCTGTATTCGCTGGCCACCTGCAACGAAATCGCGTGCCGTCGCCTGGTCGAAATGATGGATGATTTCGGCATCCTCAGCCTCGACAATCTGGGCAGGCATATTCTTGAAAAGTCAAAAACCGCAACGCTTGATGCCATTGGAAAGCTGAAACCGGGAATCTACAAACATTCAATGCGCGTCGATGGGTTCGAGGAACCGGTCGATCTGGTCGCCACGATGACGATCGGAGACACCGGTATCGATGTGGATTTCGCCGGGACGTCGGGTATCTCGTCTTTCGGCATCAACGTGCCGGTTTGCTATACCGAGGCTTATGCATCGTTCGGCGTCAAATGCATCGTCGCGCCGACGGTGCCCAACAATGCAGGCTCTCTTTCGGTGATCAGAATTACCGCGCCGGAAGGATCGATCCTGAACGCGCTGCACCCGGCGCCGGTCGCGGTGCGCCATGTCACCGGCCAAATGTTGCCCGATGTGGTGTTCGGATGCCTGAACCAGGCAAAGGAAGGCTCGGTACCCGCCGAGGGCACGTCGTGTCTCTGGAATCTTTATGCATTCGGCGGTCCGGGCCGGGTCGACGCGGACCCCAGGGAACTGGTCGATGCGGATCCCTTTACGGTGCTCAGCTTCCATTCCGGGGGAACCGGGGCGAGGCCGGGCATGGACGGGCTTTCCGCGACCGCGTTTCCCAGCGGCGTCCGCAACGTTCCGGTCGAGATCACCGAGGCAATTTCCCCGCTGGTGATCTGGCGCAAGGAATACCGTCAGGATTCCGGCGGCCCCGGCGCCTATCGCGGCGGTCTCGGTCAGGTCATGGAGCTGGGCCTGCTGGAAGACGCGCCGTTTGCCTTCAGCGCGCTGTATGACCGCATCGACCATCCGGCCGCGGGCCGTGACGGCGGCGAGGCAGGCGCCGCCGGCAGGGTCGGGCTGGGCTCCGGGCCGGATCTCAACGGCAAGGGAACGCAAACCGTTCCCAGGGGCGACAGCGTGATAATCGAAATGCCGGGCGGTGGCGGGCTCGGCGATCCGAAAACCCGCGACGTCCAGAGGGTGGCGGACGATGTGCGGGCCGGGCTGGTGTCCCGCAAAATGGCGCGGGACAGCTACGGCGTCGTCATAGATGACAGCGGCGTTATGGATTCCGAGGCAACCGCGCTGGCCCGTCGCGGGGCGGCGGAGTAGGCCGCCGGCATGGCGCCTAAATTGGGCGGAACTGGGTTGGGCGCGCGCCACCACATGGCGATGCCGTTCGAGTCCATCCGGTCGGTGCTTGATCGGCATGCGCGCCGCGACCCCGACAAGACCGCGCTTTACGCCCTGGACCAGAAGAAATCCATCACCTTCGGTGAGATCCAACACATGGCCGACCGGGTCGCAAGGCGGCTCGTCGCACAAGGCATCTGCAAGGGTGACCGGGTGGCTCTTTTGTCAGATGAATGCCTGGAGAAACTGATTCTCTGGCTGGGGATCTGGCGCATCGGCGCGGTGGTCTGTCCGCTGAATATCGAAATGAATATCGCTTATGTCTCGGAGCTTTTGCAGGCCCTTGAGCCGAAGCTGACGCTCTGGCATGAGGATCTGGACGGCGCGACCATGACCGAGGGGGTCGGCGGCGATTTCGGCAGGTTTTCCCATTGGGACCCTGACGGGTTGGGCGATGCAGGTTCCGACGAATTTTTTACACGGCTGGCGGCGGATCCGGAATCCGGCCCGGACATCCATATGGAGAACGGCCCCGGCGATGTGGCCTGCATCTACTGCACCTCGGGCACCACGGACAAGCCCAAGCTCATCGTCTTCGATCACATGGGGTTCTGGTTGTTCGGCCTGTCCAGCATGGAACAGGTCGGCCACACGGAAAATGAACGCACGCTCGAATACCGCTCCTTCGGCTGGAGCTCCGTACAGGGCATGACCCTGATGCCGTGGCTGCAGACCGGCTGCACGCTTTATTTTGCCAAGCACTTTTCCCAGGGCCGTTTTTTCGATTGGGTCCGGGAACACAAGATCACATTTTCCGTCGGCATTCCGACCGCGATCAGCATGCTCATGAACCGGCCTGTTGACATCAACCCGGCGGATATTGAATCGCTGCGGATGATAAGCTGTTCAACCGCACCCCTGTCACCGGACCGCTGGAAACTGTTCGAGGAAATGTACGGCGTCAATCTATGCCAGATGTACGGATCCTCGGAAGCGGGCTGGGTCTGCGGCAACCGCCATTACGCCAAGAAATACGGTACCGTCGGCCCGCCGTCGAAACACCAGGAATTCCAGATCATCGATGATTCGGGCAATCCCTGCCCAATCGGCGTGGAAGGCGAGGTCACCGTGGGCGGCCCGGCCTGCTGCATCGCAACGATCTCCACCGACGGCGTCTGGGAAAACGTCAAGGGCACGCGCATTCACATGGGCGATCTGGCGGTGATGGATGACGACGGCTACGTCACGGTCACGGGGCGTCTCAAGGACATCATCATCCGGGGCGGAGTGAATATTTCACCCCTTGAAATCGACAATGTCCTGCTGGGCAACGCCAGGGTGGCGGAAGCCGCCGCGGTCGGCGTGCCGGATGATATTTACGGCGAGGAAGTCGTTTGTTACGTCGTCGTCAAGCCCGGCGTGACCCTGACCGAGGATGAAATCCGCGACCATTGTTCCCGGACATTGCCCGAATTCCGCATGCCCAAGCAGATTTTTATGGTCGACGAATTGCCGAAAAACGACCGGGGCAAGGTCAAGCGCGATTTGCTCCGGGAAAAATGGCTAGAGCAATTTCAGGCTAGTTAGGATCATTTGACCGGGATTATTCCGCCCCG
>CALGIA010000263.1 GCA_937916005.1 uncultured Rhodospirillaceae bacterium | reverse complement strand
GGACGGGTTTAGCACTGTTCGCCATATCGTTCTCCAGAGAAATGTTAACTCAGAATTTTCGCTCGGCGATGCGTGCTACTGTCATTCGTGACTGGCGCAAATACTGCGAGAAAACATGCATGATCGATTGATGGGTATCCTCCACCACGCCGTAATTATCGCCTTTGACATGGATATTGATGGCGGCTCCACGCGCCGTGCGTCCGCCTTCGAATCCGGTCAGTGCGATGGTTTGCACGTCGTTGACGCGCGCCCAATCGATCGCCCGCACAACATTTTCGGAATCGCCCGAAGAGCTGATGGTGAGCAACACATCTCCGGCGCGCGCCGCGGTGCGCAGCTGATAGACGAAACAATCTTCGAACGAGATATCATTGGCGATGGCGGTAATCAATTCGAGATTGGCGCTCAGCGATATCACGCGCGGCAACAGCTCGGTATCGGTTTGGATACCTTTGGCAAAATCGCACAGCAAGTGATTGGCGATTGCCGCCGAGCCGCCATTGCCGCACACAAACAACCAGGCGCCGCGCTCGAACGCTTTGCCCAACAGGTCGGCGGCGGCGGCTAAATTTTCATGGTCGATGGAAGCGCCAGCGCGCGCCAATTGATCAAGATAATCGGCGCAATAGGCGCCGATGGTGTCGTAGGGCCGCTCGGGAAAACTGGTCATGCGCCGCTGTCAGGTCCGCTGGTTGGGGAGGGGTACAGGTTTAACCGCTGCTCAGGCGTTCGACAAGCCGGAGAGCATATCCGCAAGTTCGCTCAAGGGCCGGTCCGCCGTTACGTCAAAGCTGGGGCCGCCGAGGGCCAGCGCATCAGCGCGATCGCCGGTGCCGTACCCGGTCGCGACGAGCCAGCCATGACGCAGCCCGGCATTCGCGCCCGCCGCCAGGTCGCTGGCCGCATCGCCGACAATCCAGCTCCGTGCGAGATCGAGCGCAAGATCTTCCGATGCCGCCAACAGCATGCCGGGATTCGGCTTGCGGCAGGCGGCGCCGCTTCCCGGCAACGCCGGGCAAGCATAAACCGCGTCGATTTTTCCGCCGCCCGCTGCGACCGCTGCGATCACGGCTTGCTGCACCTCGGCGAAATGTTGCCAGTCGTAATAGCCGCGCCCGATGCCCGACTGATTAGTCACCAGCACCGTTGGAATATCGTTGGCGCGGGCCTGCGCGGTCAGCGCCAAGGCTGCTGCAATGGGCTGCACGTCATCCGGCGTGCTGAGATAATCGACCAGGTCGATGAGCGTGCCGTCACGATCCAAAAACAGCGCGGGGCGCGGAGTGGAACCGACGCGTGGGGTGAGAATTTCGCGCCACATTCCATTCTTATCGAGGGGAAGCCCCGTTCCGTTCACGACATCAACCGAAGCGCCGGTCAAACGCGAAGCTGTCCCGCAGCGTACGACTCGCGGAACCAATCGTAAGTTGTCTGCAAACCGTCCCGCAAACCGACGCGCGGTGTCCAGCCGAGGGAATTGAGCAAACGGCTGTCGGCCAGTTTGCGCGGCGGGCCGTCCTGGCGGCTGGCATCAAACTTCCAGGCGCCGCGATAACCGACGATGTCGGCGATCAGGCGGGCGATTTCGATGATCTTAAGCTCTTCGCCGGTGCCGACATTGACGTGGCTGGCGCCCGTATAGCGCTTCATCAGAAAGACCAGCGCATCCGCCGCATCTTCGGAATAAAGAAACTCGCGATAAGGCTCACCACTGCCCCAGATATCCACATCGGCCAGATTTTCTTCGCGCGCCTTATGAATCTTACCCATTAGGGCCGGAATGACGTGACTATTCTCGGCATCGAAATAATCGCCCGGGCCGAACAGATTGGTCGGCATCGCAGAAATAAAATTGCAGCCATGCTGCCGGCGATAAGCCTGACATAAATAGACCCCGGCGATCTTGGCCAGCGCGTACCATTGATTGGTGGGCTCCAGGGGACCGGTCATGAGATCGTCCTCGGCCATCGGCTGCGGCGCGAATTTCGGGTAGATGCATGTGGAGCCCAAAAACAGAAGTTTCTCGACACCGACGCGCCATGCGGCATGAACGATATTGGCCTCGATCATCATATTGTCGTAGAGGAAATCGGCGGGCCGGACATCGTTGGCGTGGATACCGCCGACAGTGGCGGCGGCAACAAATATCGCTGCGGGCCGTGTTTCGGCGAGCCAGTCTTCGACATCCGACTGGCGCCTGAGATCAAGCCGGTCGCGGCCGACGGAGACCAGCTCGCAATGCTCGGACGCCAGGCGCTTTACCAGTGCCGAACCGACCAGCCCACCATGACCGGCAACCCATACCCGCTTGCCGTCGAGCGAATAGGCCGCAGCCGTGTCAGTCATGGCCGGGCCTTTTTTGTTCGGCCACGTTCTTGAGATCCGTATCGACCATTTCCGCCACCAATTGGTCAAAACTTGTTTGATGGCGCCAGCCGAGCGCATCAAACGCCTTCTTCGAATCGCCCAACAGACTGTCAACCTCGGTGGGACGGAAATAGCGCGAATCGATTTTCACCAGGAGGCCGCCCGTGCTGGCGTCCAGACCCGTTTCATCGACGCCCTCGCCATGCCATTCCAGCGAGCGGCCGACGCGCGCGAAGGCGAGTTCGACGAATTCGCGCACCGTATGGTTTTCGCCGGTCGCCAGGACATAATCGTCCGGCGCGTCCTGTTGCAGGATGCGCCACATGCCGTCGACATAGTCGCGCGCATGTCCCCAATCGCGCTTGGCATCGAGATTGCCAAGATAGAGCGTCTCCTGCAAGCCGAGATGGATGGCGGCTACCGCCCGCGTAATTTTGCGCGTGACGAAGGTTTCGCCGCGAATTGGGCTTTCATGGTTGAACTGGATTCCGTTGGACGCGTGAAAGCCATATGCCTCGCGGTAATTGACGGTTATCCAATAGGCATAAAGCTTCGCCGCCGCATAGGGGCTGCGCGGCGCGAACGGCGTGGCTTCGTTTTGCGGCGATTGCGGCGAGTTGCCATAAAGCTCCGACGTGGAGGCCTGATAAAGCCGCGACTCTTCGCCAAGACCCAAAATGCGGATGGCTTCGAGCAACCGCAAGGTGCCAAGGGCGTCTGAATTCGCGGTGTATTCCGGAGTTTCAAAGCTTACCGCCACATGGCTTTGCGCCGCCAGATTATATATTTCGCTGGGCTGCGTTTCCTGGAGCAGGCGGATCAGATTGGTGGCATCGGTCATATCGCCGAAATGAAGGTGAAACCTCGCCTCGCCCAAATGCGGATCGCGGTAGAGATGGTCAACACGCTCGGTGTTGAACGAAGAAGAGCGCCGCTTGATGCCATGCACGACATAGCCTTTATTGAGCAGCAACTCGGCGAGATAAGCGCCATCTTGGCCGGTGACGCCGGTGATCAAGGCAATCTTACGGGTCATATCGTTCAGTTTCCTCGCATGGTGCGTGGTAGGCGGCTTTCACGGTCGGCCCGCACAACCGGAGCGCGGGTCACCGGAGCGCGGGTCATGGCTAAGAGGGTTTAAGTGCCAGGAAATCCGCTCCCGGTCGAGAGCTTAGATCCACGTCTTTCACAATTGCTACCGCAGCGCCGGGTGAACCGATCGGACGCGGCGCCGACGCGCCAGCGAATCTTCCTATGTTGTAAGATTTGCTCGATTCGCTATGTTAATATAACAATGTTAATCCTATTCACATTGATTTTTACGGAGCTTGTTTGCCGGTAGGGCGGAGAACGCCGGGCAAGCATAAACCGCGTCGATTTTTCCGCCGCCCGCTGCGACCGCTGCGATCACGGCTTGCTGCACCTCGGCGAAATGTTGCCAGTCGTAATAGCCGCGCCCGATGCCCGACTGATTAGTCACCAGCACCGTTGGAATATCGTTGGCGCGGGCCTGCGCGGTCAGCGCCAAGGCTGCTGCAATGGGCTGCACGTCATCCGGCGTGCTGAGATAATCGACCAGGTCGATGAGCGTGCCGTCACGATCCAAAAACAGCGCGGGGCGCGGAGTGGAACCGACGCGTGGGGTGAGAATTTCGCGCCACATTCCATTCTTATCGAGGGGAAGCCCCGTTCCGTTCACGACATCAACCGAAGCGCCGGTCAAACGCGAAGCTGTCCCGCAGCGTACGACTCGCGGAACCAATCGTAAGTTGTCTGCAAACCGTCCCGCAAACCGACGCGCGGTGTCCAGCCGAGGGAATTGAGCAAACGGCTGTCGGCCAGTTTGCGCGGCGGGCCGTCCTGGCGGCTGGCATCAAACTTCCAGGCGCCGCGATAACCGACGATGTCGGCGATCAGGCGGGCGATTTCGATGATCTTAAGCTCTTCGCCGGTGCCGACATTGACGTGGCTGGCGCCCGTATAGCGCTTCATCAGAAAGACCAGCGCATCCGCCGCATCTTCGGAATAAAGAAACTCGCGATAAGGCTCACCACTGCCCCAGATATCCACATCGGCCAGATTTTCTTCGCGCGCCTTATGAATCTTACCCATTAGGGCCGGAATGACGTGACTATTCTCGGCATCGAAATAATCGCCCGGGCCGAACAGATTGGTCGGCATCGCAGAAATAAAATTGCAGCCATGCTGCCGGCGATAAGCCTGACATAAATAGACCCCGGCGATCTTGGCCAGCGCGTACCATTGATTGGTGGGCTCCAGGGGACCGGTCATGAGATCGTCCTCGGCCATCGGCTGCGGCGCGAATTTCGGGTAGATGCATGTGGAGCCCAAAAACAGAAGTTTCTCGACACCGACGCGCCATGCGGCATGAACGATATTGGCCTCGATCATCATATTGTCGTAGAGGAAATCGGCGGGCCGGACATCGTTGGCGTGGATACCGCCGACAGTGGCGGCGGCAACAAATATCGCTGCGGGCCGTGTTTCGGCGAGCCAGTCTTCGACATCCGACTGGCGCCTGAGATCAAGCCGGTCGCGGCCGACGGAGACCAGCTCGCAATGCTCGGACGCCAGGCGCTTTACCAGTGCCGAACCGACCAGCCCACCATGACCGGCAACCCATACCCGCTTGCCGTCGAGCGAATAGGCCGCAGCCGTGTCAGTCATGGCCGGGCCTTTTTTGTTCGGCCACGTTCTTGAGATCCGTATCGACCATTTCCGCCACCAATTGGTCAAAACTTGTTTGATGGCGCCAGCCGAGCGCATCAAACGCCTTCTTCGAATCGCCCAACAGACTGTCAACCTCGGTGGGACGGAAATAGCGCGAATCGATTTTCACCAGGAGGCCGCCCGTGCTGGCGTCCAGACCCGTTTCATCGACGCCCTCGCCATGCCATTCCAGCGAGCGGCCGACGCGCGCGAAGGCGAGTTCGACGAATTCGCGCACCGTATGGTTTTCGCCGGTCGCCAGGACATAATCGTCCGGCGCGTCCTGTTGCAGGATGCGCCACATGCCGTCGACATAGTCGCGCGCATGTCCCCAATCGCGCTTGGCATCGAGATTGCCAAGATAGAGCGTCTCCTGCAAGCCGAGATGGATGGCGGCTACCGCCCGCGTAATTTTGCGCGTGACGAAGGTTTCGCCGCGAATTGGGCTTTCATGGTTGAACTGGATTCCGTTGGACGCGTGAAAGCCATATGCCTCGCGGTAATTGACGGTTATCCAATAGGCATAAAGCTTCGCCGCCGCATAGGGGCTGCGCGGCGCGAACGGCGTGGCTTCGTTTTGCGGCGATTGCGGCGAGTTGCCATAAAGCTCCGACGTGGAGGCCTGATAAAGCCGCGACTCTTCGCCAAGACCCAAAATGCGGATGGCTTCGAGCAACCGCAAGGTGCCAAGGGCGTCTGAATTCGCGGTGTATTCCGGAGTTTCAAAGCTTACCGCCACATGGCTTTGCGCCGCCAGATTATATATTTCGCTGGGCTGCGTTTCCTGGAGCAGGCGGATCAGATTGGTGGCATCGGTCATATCGCCGAAATGAAGGTGAAACCTCGCCTCGCCCAAATGCGGATCGCGGTAGAGATGGTCAACACGCTCGGTGTTGAACGAAGAAGAGCGCCGCTTGATGCCATGCACGACATAGCCTTTATTGAGCAGCAACTCGGCGAGATAAGCGCCATCTTGGCCGGTGACGCCGGTGATCAAGGCAATCTTACGGGTCATATCGTTCAGTTTCCTCGCATGGTGCGTGGTAGGCGGCTTTCACGGTCGGCCCGCACAACCGGAGCGCGGGTCACCGGAGCGCGGGTCATGGCTAAGAGGGTTTAAGTGCCAGGAAATCCGCTCCCGGTCGAGAGCTTAGATCCACGTCTTTCACAATTGCTACCGCAGCGCCGGGTGAACCGATCGGACGCGGCGCCGACGCGCCAGCGAATCTTCCTATGTTGTAAGATTTGCTCGATTCGCTATGTTAATATAACAATGTTAATCCTATTCACATTGATTTTTACGGAGCTTGTTTGCCGGTAGGGCGGAGAAACGTAATTACCGTTGCCCTACGACATAATTGACGACTCCTAACTTTGGGAATTAAAATAACCCTGTAATAAGCTGTTTGAAAATATATTTTTTCCTTATTAGCGTTTCCGGGGTTTGGCCTATTTGGTCAAGGAGAACCATTTTGAGTCGCAACTTGACGCGGCTGCCGCAGCAGCCAAGTCTGTGGGGTGATGAACCGAACGGCTGCGAGAGCAACACCAGCTTCCAGCCGGGCTTTACGCATGCGCCTTGTTCAACAATCGGCGCGCTCATTCAGGGTACGTGATTTGCAATGATGGCGCTTTCGCACATCCTGGCCTTTCGCCTGCTGGTTTTCGCGCTTCTCTTCAGCGTAGGCCTTGTGCTGGGGCGCGGCGAAGCGCGGGCGCAATTGCAGGAGTTGAGCCTGGATTTTGCCGAACAGGCGCGTAAGGAATCCGTTCTCGGCCGCACCCGTCAGGAATTTAAGGCGATCGGCATCGAGACCGAATATCTTCCTACCTTTGAGAATTTCCCCAAGGGGGAGTTTCGTTTCGGTTGGGAAGATAATTTGTTTCGTACCGAAGAAGATGCCAAATCGGATTTCTTCGTCGCATTCCTGCCGAGTTTGGCGAATCGTTCAAACTGGGAAAATCACCAGTTCGAATTCGAAAGCAAAGGCCATTTTCAGCGCTGGTTTGAATTCGAAAGCGAGGATTTCGACGATTTCAATTTTCGCGCCAAGCTGCGCGGCGATATCGACGAACGCTCCAACATGTTTGTCCAATTGCGCCATGGGCGTGCCCATGAGGGGCGCGGCGCCATCGACGATGAAGGCGGCCGGAAAGTCACCACATTTTTTGACACCAGCGCCGAAATCGGTGGCGAATATGGCGGCGGAAGCATCATCAGCACCACGGCCAGCGCTATGATTAAGAGGCTGAATTTTGGCGACAATGACCTCAACCACGACGACCGTGACCGCGATGAATATACGTTCAAGAACCGCTGGACTTACGAGGATGTCCCGGGATCGCGATTTTTCCTCGAACCATCGGTCAATATTCAGGAGTTCATCGACTCATTTGATGATGACGACCTAAACCGCGATTCTTTCGGCAAACAATTGCTGGCCGGCCTAACGATAGACTATTCGGGCATCACCTTTCTCGAATTCAATGGCGGCTATGCCACCCGCTCTTTCACCGACTTCAACTTCGACCAGGTTGCCGGCATAACCATGAACGGCAAATTGACCTGGAACGTGACCGGACTGACCACTATCACCGCCGGTATCCATCGCGATTTCGAAGGCACTAATTTGGCCGGTGCGTCGCAAATTATGGCGACCGGTGGCGACTTGCAAGTGGACCATGAACTGCTCTATAGCCTGCTGCTGTCAGCGGGCATGAACTACGAGATAAATGAATTTGAAGAGAGCACCCGCAGCGATACGGACTGGGATGGCTTCCTGGGCTTCAAGTATTTTATGAACCGCGAAGTTCACTTTCGCG
>CALGIA010000262.1 GCA_937916005.1 uncultured Rhodospirillaceae bacterium | reverse complement strand
CCAGTGTATCGACATTTTGGGATGGACAGTGAATAGTTCCCCAAGAAAACACGGGATGCACCGACATGAGACCTTTTCATAGCCTCATTCTCATGGTTTTGATGGCGCTGTCCGTCAATCCGGCGAATGCCGCAAACATCGACATCGACAAGCTGCTCCAGCGGATCAAGCTGCCCGCCGGGTTCCGGATCAATTTGTTCGCCCGGGTTCCCGACGCCAGGTCCATGGTCGTCGGCAAACGGCGGAATACGGTTTTCGTGGGCTCGAAGAGCCGCCATCTATTTGCGTTGCTCGATACGGATAAGGACGGCATCGCCGATGTGGTCAAAAAGATATCGGACAGGATGCGCGCACCCAACGGGGTGGCGATCATGGACGGCTCGCTGTATATCGGTATGCGGAACAAAATCGTGAAATGGCCGGGCCAGTCCGAGACCAATCTCGACCGCCCGCTGAAGCCGCTGGAAACAATTTTCACCGGACTAAATAATCGTGCACACCATGGATACCGCGTGATCGCATTCGGGCCGGACCGCAAGCTTTACGTCGCAATCGGCGCGCCGTGCAATGTGTGCCTGGGCAAGGGACATGAGGGCAGTATCATCCGCATGGACCCCAACGGGAATAATATAGAAGTGGTCGCCCGGGGCGTGCGCAATTCGGTCGGGTTCGATTGGCACCCCAAGACCAAGGAACTGTTCTTTACCGATAACGGGTCGGACGGGCTGGGGGATGACATCCCGGCCGATGAACTCAACCACGTCACCCAGGCCGGGCAGCATTTCGGCTTTCCATATTATGGCGGCGGCGACACGAGAACGCCCCAGTTCAAGGGCAGGCCGCCGCCCGGGGACGCCAGGCAGCCGGCGATCAAATTCCAGGCCCATTCGGCCAATCTCGGACTGCATTTTTATCGCGGCGACATGTTCCCCGCGGAATACAAACATGACGCGTTCGTTGCCCAGCACGGATCGTGGAACCGGTCGTCTCCGGTCGGCTACCGGATCATGCGTATCCGCTTCAACCACATGGGATTACCGGTTGGTAAAGAGGTCTTCGCCTCCGGGTGGTTGCAGGGCGAGGATTACTGGGGCCGCCCGGTCGGCATCGAGGAACTGGCCGACGGTTCGCTGTTGGTGTCCGACGATTTCGTCGGTGCGGTTTACCGGATCAGCTACGGCGGATAAGATCTGGATGAATTCCAAATCCGTTTCACTCTGCCTGTTGGCCATCAGCGGCATGTGCGTCTTTTCCCTGTGGTTTTCGGCGACCGCCGTGATCCCGGCGCTGACCGTCGAATTCGGGCTGAGCGGCGCACGGGCCTCGCTGCTGACGTCCAGCGTCCAGATCGGTTTCGTGGCCGGCACATTGACCAGCGCGCTGCTGGGTCTCGCCGACAGACTCGACCCCAGGCGGTTTTTCTCCAACTCGACCCTGATCGCCTGTATCGCCAACGGCGCCATATTGCTGGTCGACCCCAATTCGGATTGGGTGCCGGTGTTTCGGTTCGTGACCGGCGCCTGCATGGCCGGCGTTTACCCCATCGCCATGAAAATCGCCGCCACCTGGGCCAAGGGCGATCTGGGGTTCCTGATCGGATTTTTCGTCGGCGCGCTATCGGTCGGCAATGCGTCGCCCCATTTATTGAACGCCTTCGGCGGCGTCGATTGGCGTTTCGCCATCGGCGGCGCATCGGTGATCGCGCTGGCCGCGATGGTGATCGTCAATTTTGTCGCGCTGGGGCCGGCGGTTTCGGCGGCGCGGCCGTTTCGCCCCCATTACGCGCTGCAGGCCTGGCGTTCCAAACCGCTGCGTCTGGCCAATGGCGGCTATCTCGGTCATATGTGGGAACTCTACGCCATGTGGGCCTGGCTCGGCGTGTTTCTCGATGCCAGCTTCCGCCTCACCCTGCCCGCCGATAGCGCCGCCTTCTGGGCCCGCGCGGCGACCTTCGCCGCCATCGGTCTCGGCGGCGGGTTGGGGTGCATTCTGGGCGGATTGCTGTCGGACCGGATCGGGCGCACCGCGCTCACCATGGGCGCGATGACCCTGTCGGGCGCAACAGCCATCATCATCGGGTTTTTATTCGGGACCGACCCCTGGCTGCTGTTCGCGGTCTGCTTTTTCTGGGGCGTCACGGTGATCGCGGATTCGGCCCAGTTCTCCACCAGCACGGCCGAACTTTCCGAGCCTGAACTGATCGGCACAATGCTGACGATCCAGACCTGCGCAGGGTTCCTGCTGACGCTGGCCACCATCCACCTGATGCCGCCGCTGGTCGATGCGCTCGGCTGGCGTTACGCCTTCATGCCGCTGGCCATCGGGCCGGCCCTCGGTGTCTGGTCCATGTACCGGCTGCGCGTCCATCCGGACTCGGTGAAAATGGCCGGCGGGCGGAAGTAGGTCTTAGCTCTTGTCGAACTCGAACATGCAGCAATCACCCCGGGATACGATGCGGCCGGCTGATTCACCGGGGAAATGGGCCGGCAGGATCAGGTTTCCCGTATCGGCGTTCTTCTGAAGGAACTCGGTACGGGTTTTCGCCGATTGAACGGGGTCGGAACAGAAAATAGTTGAAAGCTGCGGTTCCGGCACCTGAAGCGCGTGATGCATCATGTCGCCGGTGAAGATCGCCTTGTCGCCGCCGGCTTCCAGATTGAGCACCACCGCGCCCGGCGTATGCCCCGGCGCGGGCTCAAGCCACAGCCCGGTTTCGATTTCATGATCGCTGGCGACCAGATCGGCCCGTCCCGCCTCGACCACCGGCAGCACGCTGTCATTGAAGGCGTCCCGGATCCAGTCCTGCTCCGCAATGGCTCCCTTCCAATATTCATATTCGCTGGCGGCGAAGATATAGCGCGCATTGGGAAAGGTCGGCACCCATCGGCCATCTTTAAGCTGTGTGTTCCAGCCCACATGATCCACGTGAAGATGAGTGCACATCACGAAGTCGATGTCTTCGGGCGTGATTCCGGCGGCCAGAAGATTCGCCATCCATGGCCATTTTTTCTGGTGCCAGTTGGGGCGATGCGGGCGCTCCTTGTCTTCGCCGACACAGCAATCAACCAGGATGGTATGGCGCGGCGTGCGGATCAGATAGCTTTGGAAGGCGAAGATCAGAAAGCCGGTGGCTTCTTCCATACAGCTTTCGATCATCCACGGACGATGGCGCTCGACAATCTCGGGCGTGACATCCGGGTAGACATTCTCAGGAACCTGGTACGGCCCGCCGGATTCCCAGATGGTATCGATCGTGACGTCGCCGATGGTTTTGGTTTTCATGTCGCTGTTCCCTTCCCAGTATTGTCCAAACCTATCAGGCCCGGCCCGGCAAATAAAATGGTGCTTTGCCGTTGCGGGACGTGATTGTAGGGTTACAGGTGAAATCGAACCTCACCCAACCAAATTGGAAAGACACACGCCATGGCAAAACTCACACTCGAACAGGCTTCCATCATCCTCGACGCGACCCTCGCCAAGGGTAAGGAGTTGGGGCTCAGCCCTTTGACCGTGGCCGTGCTTGACGACGGCGGACACCTCAAGGCGTTCAAGCGCGAAGACGGACCGGGCGCGGCCATGCGCCCCCATGTCGCCTATGGCAAGGCCTATGGCGCGGTCGGGATGGGCCGGTCGAGCCGCATGCTGGCGGGCATGGCTGAAGAACGTCCGCATTTTGCAGCCGCCCTGGTCGGCGCATCAGATGGCCGGTTCATTCCGGTTCCGGGCGGCGTGCTGATCAAGGATTCCAGCGGCGAGGTGATCGGGTCGGTCGGCGTCAGCGGCGACACGTCCGATAACGACGAAGCTGCGGGCGCGGCGGGCATCGAGGCCGCCGGACTGGTTCCGGGCATCTGATCCTTCTGTCGCAACCGCATGATTATTCCGTCCCGCCGAAATTTCATCGGCGGGACGGCTTTACGCCTATATTTGTAAGGAACGCCCATGGACGGGGCAGCTATCGCCCTCCGGCGCGATGTCAGGGTCATCGGGCTGATCGGTTTCGGTCATTTCTTCAGCCATTTCTACCAACTCGCCCTGGCGCCGCTGTTCATCATGATTCACAACGACATGGGCTTCAGCTTTACCGAGTTGGGGATACTGGTCGGCGTGTTTTATGCCGCCTCGGCGTTCTTTCAGCCGCCGGCGGGATTCCTGATCGACCGGTTCGGCGCCCGCCTGGCGTTGCTCGGCGGGTTCACGCTCATGGCGCTCAGCTTCATTGGTTACGGGCTTTTACCCAACTATCCGGTGATGGTCGCGCTGTCCCTGATGTCGGGTATCGGCAACAGTGTTTTCCATCCCGCCGACTACAGTATTCTGTCGGCGACGGTGGAAGAATCCCGAATAGGCCGCGCCTTCAGCGCACATAATTTTCTCGGCTTCATCGGATATGCCGCAGCGCCATTGCTGATGGTCGCAGTCGCCGGTGAATGGGGCTGGCGCACCGCCGTGACCTCGGCCGGAATCGTCGGGCTGATCGCGATGCTTGTTCTGGCCGCGGGCAGCCGCGATTTCCGCGACAGCACCCATGAACGGAAAGATCTTGCCGAAGATATTGGACATGATTCATTCCGTGACGGAATCCGCATGTTGCTGCGGGCGCCGGTGTTGCTGTGTTTCCTGTTTTTCGCCCTGGTCGCCATGGGCCAGATCGGTCTGCAGAATTTTTCGCCCACCGTGCTGATTTCCAATTTCAATTTCGCCACCGCGCTGGCCAATGGCGCGATTACCGCGCTGCTGCTCGGTGTTCCAGTCGGGATCATCGCCGGCGGATACATCGCCGATAAGGTTCCCCGCCATGAAGCGGTCATCGCCGCCGCCTTTAGCCTCGCGGCGCTGATGGTGCTGGTCATAGGTTTCACGAACCTGCCCAGTTGGGGCGTGGTCACGGCCTATCTCTGCACCGGGATGTTTTACGGCACGGCCTTTCCCTCCCGCGATGTCCTGGTGCGTGCCGTCGCGCCCCGGACCGGCACGGGCAAGGTGTTCGGGTTCGTCTATGCGGGACTCGATACCGGATCGGCCATCACGCCGATCGTGTTCGGCTGGCTGGTCGATCATGACTTGCCGCTCGGAATGTTCGCCTGTGTCGCCGGGCTGTGGATACTCGGCACGATTGTGGTGATCGTGACAGGGCGCATCACCGGCAAGCCGCAGACGCCAGCATAGATGGGAGCAACGCTCGCCATCCGGCGTGACGGACGCATTATCGGATTGGTGGGCGGCGCGCATATGCTGAGCCATTTTCTGCAGCTCGCGCTGGCTCCGTTATTTCCGATCATGCGCGCGGAGCTGGGATACAGCTATACGGAACTCGGCTTGCTGTTGACCGTGTTCTTCATCGCCTCCGGCGTGTCCCAGACCATCGCCGGCTTCGTGGTCGACCGTTTCGGAGCGCGCCCAACCCTTTTCGCCGGGCTTGGGATGCTTTCCGTGGCCACAATCCTCTATGGGGTGTTCCCCAATTTTCCGGCGCTTCTTGTGCTGTCGGCCATGGCGGGCATGGGCAACGCCGTCTTCCATCCGGCGGATTTCAGCATCCTTTCGGCATCGATCGATGAACGGCGAATGGGCCGCGCTTTCAGTGCCCATTCTTTTGGCGGCTTCATCGGCTATGGCGTCGCACCCCTTGGGATGGTGCTGCTGGCCGAGGCATGGGGTTGGCGCGAGGCGGTCATGCTGGTGGGTATGATCGGCGTGATCTATCTCGTCATCCTGATGGCCTTCAGCGGTGATTTCCAGGATAGCGCGGGATCGACCGACGCCGACGGCAAGGACGATAGCGGGAAAACCGGCGTGGAGGTTCTGTTCAGCATCCCGATCCTCATGCTGTTTCTGTTCTTCGTGGCGCTGGCCATGGGCCAGATCGGGGTGCAGACATTTTCCCAACCGTCGCTGATGGTGCTTTACGACAACACGCTCGCCATGGCCAATGTCGCCGTGACCGGATTCCTCGTCGGCACGCTGGCCGGCGTCTTGATCGGAGGCTGGCTGGCCGACCGCAGCGCGCGCCATGATCTGATATCGGGGGTCTTCCTGTTCATTACCGGCGCCGTGATCGTTGTCGCGGGTTTGGTCGACATGCCGGAGCCCCTGCGCATTGTGCTTTATGGAATATCGGGCGCTGGGCTCGGCATCATGTTTCCGTCACGGGATATGCTGGTCCGCAGCATTGCGCCGGAAAACGCCAGCGGCCGGGTCTTCGGCTTCGTCTATTCCGGCCTCGATACGGGCGCGGCGGCGATCCCGGTCCTGGCCGGCTGGCTGGTGGACACCGGATGGCCCGCCGGCGTATTCGTGATGGATGGTTTCTCATTTGCCCTTTGCGTCGTCATACTGGCTGTCTCGGCCACGGCCACCCGGCGCGCAATTATCCGACAGGCTTTAAAGTGAACGGAATATTTTTCGCCATCGTTGTGATCGCTTTTGCGGTTGCGGGCGTTCGACAGATCACCTGGGTCCCGCCGGGACCCGATGCGATCGCGCCCATGCAGTTGCTGGCAACAGGAATGGTCGATACGGCGACGAGCGCGGTCACACTGGCCATCGGGCTGGTCGGGGTGATGGCGCTGTTTCTGGGACTAATGAAAGTCGCCGAGGAAGGCGGGCTTCTGACAATCATCGCCAAGACCATCCGGCCCCTGATGGTGCGGCTGTTCCCGGACGTGCCACCCGACCACCCGGCCATGGGCGCGATGATCCTGAACATGTCGGCCAATGCCCTGGGGCTCGGCAACGCCGCGACGCCGTTCGGCATTCGCGCCATGCAGGAACTCGACCGCCTCAATGGCGAAAAAGGCACGGCGACCAACGCCATGGCGCTGTTTCTGGCAATCAACACCTCCTCGGTGACCCTGTTGCCGACCGGCATCATCGCGCTTCGCGCGTCGGCGGGCTCCGCTGATCCGGCGGGCATCCTGCCCACCACACTTTTCGCGACCGTGTGTTCGACCACGATCGCGATCGTCGCCTGCAAGCTCTATCAGCGTTTCAGTGCGCCCCCACGCCCCGCAATCGACGATTCCGGGGATTTAACCGCACCGGAGGGCGCCGAGTTGGAGCCGGCGTCGGGGGCGTATCCAGCCTGGGTCTGCTGGCTCGCCATCGGGTCTATCGCCGCCCTGGTGCCGTTGACCATTTTATATGGCAAACAGATCTCACCGTGGATCATCCCCGGCTTGATGGTGACCCTGCTTGGCTTCGGCGTTGCGCGGCGGGTGCGGATTTATGAAGCCTTCGTGGAAGGCGCCCGCGACGGGTTCCAGGTTGCCATCCGTATCATCCCCTATCTCGTCGCCATACTGGTCGCCGTCGGCATGTTCCGCGCAAGCGGCGCGTTATCCGTACTGGTCAATTTCATCGGGCCCATCACAACCCATTTCGGCATGCCGGGCGAAGCCCTGCCCATGGCGCTGCTGCGCCCCCTGTCCGGGTCCGGCGCCTATGGCATCGTCGCGTCGATCATCAATGATCCGGCAATAGGCCCGGACAGCTATACCGGTTACCTGGTGAGTACGCTTCAGGGATCGACCGAAACCACGTTCTATGTCCTGGCGGTATATTTCGGCGCGATCCAGATCAAACGCGTCCGCCACGCGCTCGCCGCCGCACTGACCGCCGATCTGGCCGGCATACTCGGCGCAGTCGTCATTTGCCTGTATCTATACGGATGAGAAACCCGAAGAATTCAGTAGTATCGTATGATTCGTTCTGATAGAAAATCAGCCTCGCGATAATAATCGCGGGAAAGAGGACGGAGCCAACACCGGCGCTGGCTTTAACGGCTCCGCCCAGTCACAGTAGAGGTACAGGGAGGCTTTGGTGGGACAACCAAATTACCTCGACTGTGGCGCTGCAGGTTGCGGAAGGGAGAAACCGCGAACCTGACCGTGCTGTCGGCATCGCGTGCTCGACGAGTGT
>CALGIA010000261.1 GCA_937916005.1 uncultured Rhodospirillaceae bacterium | reverse complement strand
TCAAAATCGACCGGCGATTATCTCGATGAGACGCGGTTGCGGCGGCGTGGTTTCACCGCAAAATCGTTCAGCTCCGCGCACGGATATTTCAATGCCATCATTCAACATGTCGCGCTGAGCACGGGAACAGATCTCATCGATCTCGCCAAAAGCGACTGGACGGCGGAGGATCTGTACGACGGCCTGCATTTCACCGACCGCGGTTCGGAACGGGCCGCGCGGATCATTGCCAACACGCTCGCCCCCAGGGTTCGGGGACGCCAGGCGCCGGATCTAAATGCGCGGTGACCCTTTGGTCTGGTTCAGGATCCAGTCTTTCAGGGTGCCGCCGGGCGGTGGGGCGCCGTTGAGAGCGGATGAGCCGTTCATGCCCTCACCCGGGGCCGCGCCATTGGGCTTGGCTTTCTTGCCGGAAGTTTTTTCCAGGATGTAATCGACCAGGCTGGGGCCTTTCGCAGCCCCATTTGAATTAGGGGGGGTGGCGGCCGGCGCCGGTTTAGACGCGCCCGCGCCGGTTTTCTCCAGAATGTAATCAACCAGCGTGCCGCCGGGCTTGGCGGCAGCCTGTTCGGGTTTTCCGGCGGCGCCGGTCTTCTCCAGAATATAATCGACCAGAGAGCCGCCGCCGGGTTTGGCGGCAGGCGCCGGCTTCGGCGCGGCGCCGGTTTTTTCCAGAATATACTCGACCAAAGTCTGCCCGGCCCCGGCGGGGCGCGGTGGCGGCGCGATGTCCCTGGTCACAATATCAATCCCTTCAAGATTCATTTTTTTAATGGTGACTCGTTCGAACTGAGGTTGATGGGGAAAAGGCTGGGTCGCGTCGAACCCGATCTTGCTGCCGAGATAATCCGGAAAGCTGGGGTTCAGCCCGTGGCCGAAAATATCATTGAGCACGATCACGCCGTTGCGCGCATCGAGCCGGGTGGACATGGCCCATTCCACATCGGACGGATCGTAGATATCCACATCGTCATCAACCACGGTGACCGTCTTCAGCGGCGGGAAGGCCGCGAACGTCGCCAGAATCGCCTGGCGCGCCCAGCCGGCGCGGGTCTGGGCGATCTGCACCACCGCGCCATAAAAACCGCAGCCGCCATGGGTGAAATAGACGTCCTTGACCCCCGGCACCTGAACCTGCAGCAGGTTCAGCACATTGGCCTCCCCCAGCAGACCGACCGAGTTGAAGACTTCCTTGCCCGACAAAATAGTCTGGAACACAGGGTTTTTCCGCCGGTGGATGCGCTTTACCTTGACCTTGCCGCGCGGCGCGATTCCGGCATAGCAGCCGGTGACCTCGGCAAACGGGCCTTCCAAATGACCCTCATCATGGATCAACTCGCATTCCAGCGCCCACTGGGCATGAGCGATCATTTCGACGTCGGACAGGTCGGACCGCACCAGTTCCAACGGCGCGCCGTGGAACTCGCTGGCGATACCCAGTTCATCCTTGTCGATGGGCGCGGCCTCGGCCGGGGCGGAGGCCGCGAAATGCAACCCGGGCCCAACACCCACATTGAGCGTGAAAGACAGATTCTTGCCGCGCTTGGCCGCCTTGGCGAGATAGATTTCCAGATGACGCCCGGAATCGATATTGACCGCCAGCGTATCCTTGTCGATGACCTGAAAGCGCTGGATCGAGGCATTCCGCACGCCGCTATCCGGATCGCGGGTGACCACCACGGCGGCCGAAAAATATGACCCGCCGTCTTTCATGGCGTGAACCGGGATCGGCAGCTTGGAGAGGTCCACATCGGGCTCGGTGATTTCGCGCACGGGACCGTTTTCGATCACCACGGGCGCGACCGGATCGACCTGCCATTTCTTGATATGCTGGGACACAAGCCCGGGTAGATCGCCTTCCGGCGTACGCATGAGATCGCCCAGCAATTCGCGCGACCAGTACAGCCCCACGAAAACCGGATGTTCGTAACCCTTCACGTTCTCGAACAGAACGGCGCGGGGTCCGCCTTCGAGCTCGGCGGCGATGCCGGCGAGATCATGGTTCAAATCGACCTCGGAACGCACGCGGGCCAAACGGCCCATGGCGTCCAGATCATCGATGATGGCGGACAGATCGCTCAGATGTTGCAGACCCATGATCGGCTCCCGGTGCTGTTTGCAGCACTATTTGTCCTTACCTTACGGCATGGTTTCCCTCGTTACCCCCGAAAGGGTTAACAAGTTATTGATGCGAAACCAGGAGCGCATATTGCACGGGGGATCGGATCGCTTCAACCAATCCAGGCCACATCGCGGCCGGCGAAATCGCCGACCGCTATATGTGGTATATACCCTGCCGTAAAAGCGCTATTCAGCGGCCACGGACGGAAGCCCGGCAAGCGCCATGGCCAACTCGCCCTCGTCGTAATCCAAATCGACCAGATTGCCGGCAAAGTAATCCGTATAGGCCTGCATATCGAAATGGCCGTGGCCACAGAGATTGAACAGGATGGTTTCACTCTTGCCTTCCGCCTTGCAGCGCAGCGCCTCATCGATCGCGCCCTTGACCGCATGGTTGGCTTCCGGCGCGGGGACGATGCCCTCGCACCGGGCGAATTGCACGCCGGCGGCGAAGCATTCGGTCTGATGATAGGCCTTGGACTCAATCAGCCCCAGTTCCTGCACATGGCTGACCAGCGGCCCCATGCCGTGATAACGCAGCCCACCGGCGTGGAAGCCCGGCGGAATGAAAGTGGAGCCCAGCGTGTGCATCTTCACCATCGGGGTAAGATGGCCCGTATCGCCGTAATCATAGGCAAATTGACCGCGCGTCAATGTCGGGCAAGCGGCCGGTTCCACGGCCACGACGCGCAGGTCCTGGCCGCCGCGCAGCTTGTTGCCGATGAACGGAAAGGCGATGCCGGCGAAATTGCTGCCGCCGCCGGTACAGCCGACGATCACATCCGGATAGTCGCCCGCCATTTCGAGCTGCTTGATGGCTTCCATGCCGACCACGGTCTGATGCATCAGCACATGGTTCAGCACGCTGCCGAGGGCGTATTTGGCGTCCTCATTCTGGGCCGCGACCTCAACCGCCTCGCTGATGGCGATGCCGAGACTGCCGCGGCTGTCCGGATCCTGTTCCAGAATCGCGCGGCCCGACGCGGTCTCATTGGACGGGCTGGCCACGCAGCGCGCGCCATAGGTTTCCATCAACGCCTTGCGGTACGGCTTCTGCTGGAAGCTGACCTTGACCATATAGACATCGACCTGCAAATCGAACAGCGCGCCCGCATAGGCCAGCGAGGAACCCCACTGACCGGCGCCGGTCTCGGTCACCAGGCGTTTGGTGCCTTCCTGCTTGTTGTAATAGGCCTGGGGAATGGCCGTATTGGGCTTGTGGCTGCCGGCCGGGCTGACGCCTTCATATTTGTAATAAATCTTGGCCGGGGTATCGAGGGCCGCTTCCAGCCGGCGCGCGCGGAACATGGGCGACGGACGCCACTGCTTGTAGATATCGCGCACCTGGTCGGGGATCTCGTGATCGCGATCGGGGCTCATTTCCTGCATGATCAGCGCCATGGGGAACAGGGGCGCCAGATCGTCCGGCCCGACCGGCTGGCCGGTTCCCGGATGCAGCGGCGGCGCCAGGGGCACCGGCAGATCCGCCATGATATTGTACCAATGGGTCGGAATGTCTTTTTCGTCGAGATTGTATTTTATCTGGCCGGACATGATCGATCTCCCTCGCGGAATATTA
>CALGIA010000260.1 GCA_937916005.1 uncultured Rhodospirillaceae bacterium | reverse complement strand
CCGACGAAAAATCCATAATCGTATCGCCCACATCAGGGCCGCGCAGCGTATCGGTATTGTGGAAGATAAGTTCACCGGGCGAAGTCCACGAGAAAAAGTCCGACCCCGCGCCGCCGGTCAATATGTCCGATCCGGCGCCGCCGATGATATCGTCATTCCCAATTCCGCCGTCCAGCGTGTCGTCCCCGCCGCCGCCGAAGAGCACGTCACTGCCGGACATGCCGACCAGGTTATCGGCGCCAAGACCGCCCACAACCAGATCATCGCTGCCGTCGATTCCATTGGCGCGAATATTCAGGACCTCCAGCGTGGATGGAAAACTGACCTGTTCAATCTGCTGCCCTGTTCCGGCGAAATGTCCGATCGCGGTGATGCCGCCGCCATCGGAGAACGACACATTCAGATCGTCGCCCACGCGCATCACATTCGTCACGCTGTCGTTCAGATTGTTGAGTTCCAGAATATCAAACCCGCCGGCATCGAAAATCACGTCGACGCCATCACCTGGAAAAAAAGAATAAATATCGTTGTCGAGACCACCGAGCAGGAAGTCATTGCCACCATTGCCGGTAAGATTGTCGTTGCCGGCCAAACCATCGATCACATCGCCGCCGGCCGTGCCGTTAAGAATATCGGGGCCCGACGTTCCGGTAATCGTGGTAAGAGGAATTTGCGGCGGGGGCGTCATAACGATGTTTGTGAAATTGATAGATGTAAACCCGAAACCTGTCCCAATGCTAAAGAAATTGGAGTCGCCCAAATCCCCGTCATTCAACGGCACGGAGGTGGGAAGCGCATCGCTCGACAGCATCAGCGGCGTGGTGGGAGAGGTTTCGAAATCAAGGAAGTCGACTTCAATCAAAAAGACGGCGGCCCCACCAAGCTGGCTACCCACCACCCCCGACCCGCCAATGATATACACCTGGTCGGACATGGATGCACCCGAGATTTCGTCGTTGAACGTTTGTATCGTACCGGGTGTCGACGGGCCGATGGTCCAGGATTGTCCGCTGCCGGCAAAGCTGAGGGTGAAACTGGTCACGGCGCCGGAATAAAGACCCTGTTGGGTATTCGGGTTGCCATCCACGATGGTGGAATTATATTCAATCCGGGCGTGGAGCGTATCGCCAACGACGAACTCGGCAGCGTTGACGCCATTGCTTCCAGGGCCAACCACAGCATCAAACTCCAGCACCGTTGTGCCCGCCGGCGGCGGCAAGGTGGAAACTATGTTGCCGGTCGCCACATCGTAGATAGCATCGGCGAAGACAAATGTTTCCACATTGGTCACCACGTCGAATCCGTCGGTCACCGCAAGGTCGCGGAAATCATCTATGTCAAATGTTCCGTCCCCGTTGTCGGTGATTGAATAATCCGCAATAAGCCCGCTATAGAAAGCCGTATCCAGCCCGTCGCCACCATCAATCGTGTCGTCACCCTCGCCGCCGATAAAGATGTCGGCGCCACCCAGGCCGATCAAGATATCATGACCACCCAGCGCGACGATCGTGTTGGCGTTGTCGTCGCCGGTCAGGGTTTCGCCAAGTTCCGTGCCCGTGATCAGGGTCAAATCGGGCGGCGGCGGCTGAACGAAGATGGACAGATTGGTCATCGCGTCCGGCGTCGCCCCGACTGCCAGATCATCCACCGACACGGTGACGTCGAGGGCGGGGTTGGCCACGAAGTCGAGAACCGCGCCCTGCTTCAGAAACAGTTCCAGACCGACGATCTCGAATAAAGCCGCATCGGCCCCCGAGAGCGACAGCGCGTTGGTCCCCAACGCGTCGTCGGTGACGACAATGTCCGCAACCTTGACCGCAGAAGCGGTATCCAGGTTCTCGGCAAGCACCGTGGTCGCGCCGGTCAGCGCGACCGCCGTCGGCGCCTCATTGATGTCGGTCACCGTGATGGAGAGATTGGTCGTCGCGTCCGGCGTCGCCCCGACACCCAGATCATCCACCGACACGGTGACGTCGAGAGCGGGGTTGGCCTCAAAGTCGAGAACTGTGCCCGCCTTCAGGAACAGTTCCAGACCGACGATCTCGAATAAAGCCGCATCGGCCCCCGAGAGCGACAGCGCGTTGGTCCCCAACGCGTCGTCGGTGACGACAATGTCCGCAACCTTGACCGCAGAAGTGGTGTCCAGATTCTCGGCAAGGACGGCGGTCGCGCCGGTCAACGCGACCGCCGTCGGCGCCGCGTTGATGCCGGTCACCGTGAAGGCAACATTGCCGCTCGCCACATCATAGAGAGCATCGGCGAATGCAAAGGTTTCCACATTGACCAGATTATCGGTTCCGTCGGTAACCGGCAGTTCGCGGGTATCGCTCACGAAATGAAATGTTGTCGATGTTCCGTCAAGATTGTCGGCGATCGCTATATTGATCGAATAATCCTCAAAATTTCCACCGTACACGGCCACATCGGACTCGGCCCCGCCGTCAATAGTGTCGTTACCTGGACCACCGATCAGGATGTCATTGCCACCGCCGCCGATCAGGATGTCGTCTCCGCCCAGTGCAATGATCGTGGTCGGGCCGTCGCCGCCGGTCAGCGTCTCGCCGATTTCGGTGCCGGTGATCAGGGTCGGGCCGGCCGTGGTTCCCGTGGGGATCGGGATGAGAGTGGGCTCAAACGGCGGAAGGGTCGGCGGCACTGCAAAGAGCGGTGGCGTGAGCGGGGGCGGCAGCACGCCGATGGTAAAGAAGTCGGGACCGCCGGGCTGCTGCGGCCCAGGCGGATTGGACAGCGCGCCTCCGCTGATATTGGGACCGATGCCGCCGCCGGCAACGTCACCGGCCGGATCATTGCCCCCGGCGCCCGGATTGATCTCACCCAGATTGACCGAGAACGGCGCAAGCTGATCGGAAATCGCCTTGGTGGACGAGAACAGGGCGTCGAACTGATCCTGGGTCAGGGGAAAGACGGGACCCGGCGGCTGGTTGAAGCTGGTGAAGGTGACCGTGTTGAGCGGGTTGTCCAGCAGTATCTGCGCAGCCGCGTTGAGCACCGTGATGGCGCCGAACAGCAGGGTATAGGTCGATACCGCGCCGGCCAAATGGATGTCGAACGCCATGCCGGTGCCGCGGATGCCGATCTGGGCCGCCGGCGTGTTGATGACCACCGCTTGCGGGTTGAGCTTGCCGATTTCGCCCGTGATGATGACAAACGCGCCCTGCATCAGCGACGTGACCGAGGACACATTGTTGTTCCCCGGATCGAAAATCATTTCATCCAGCACCATGCGGGCGTTTTCGCCGACGGCGAAGGTGGTCTTGTCCATGAACACGATGCCGATACTGGCGCCGGCGCCGGTCTCAATGATATCGCCGGCGTGGATCACGGAATCCTTGCCCAGCGTGACGCGGGCGCCGTCCGTGTGCGTTGCGGTCGCGGCGCCGGTCACGGTTTCGACCCGTCCGATCGAGGCGGACTGGCCGGCTGGTCCGGCCTGGGCATATTGTCCGGGGGCCAGGGGACCGCTGAGCCGGGCCGCAAGATCGCCCGTTACGCGCGCACCGGTGTCGCCGAACAGATCGGGCGGGGTTTCACTGGCGAAATAATCCCGAACCACGAATTCGGTTTCGCCATCGGGCGACGTCAAAATGAGATTGGAGCCGATGCGGGCATAATGCGCGGTAAGAATGAAATCCGCCCCGGGAACGATGATCGAGGACTGCCCGGAAGCCTCCAACACGGTCGCACCGGTCGCACCGGTCGCACCTGTGCCGGTGAACGACCCGTCGACGGAAAACCCGTTTTCTACCCTCATCCTTGCGTGTCCCGCGATTCCGGCCTTGGGCCGTTATTCGTTAATTTTTGCCAGCGTCTCCATGCCTCTGCATTTTATTCAAACTGTAATTATTAGTCAAACTTTCAATGGAAATTAACCATATCAAATATTCCAGCACTAAACATTGCTTTTGGTTGCCATTCGATCAAATAAACAGAACTCAAATTAAAACATGAAATAATGTTATATTAACAGTCGTTTACAGATCAAATCCGCAATCGGATCGAATTCGGCCGGCATTGGTTGAATTGAAATCCGGATTCCACTATTAACCACGAGGCCATGGAAAATTAAACATTGAGCTCTAATTCACAGACTGGGGCCATGGAGTCATATGGTTAATTTGTCGGGGTGCGGCGCTTGGTTTATGATGGCCCCGGTGACGCTGAAGTGACGGAAAATCACACGAGGACGTAACGAATTTGGCTGAAGAGACGCCGCCCCCGCCCCCCAGGCCCAGCGCGCAGGCCCGCGCCTATCGCGGCATGGCGTCTGATGGAGAACCGGGATTCGGCGGCGATACCGAAACCCTGTTGCGGATCACCCGGCTGGCGCTTCAGTTCCGTACGCGGATCTGGGTGGCGATCGGCGCAACGCTGGCGGCGGCCGCCTTCCAGCTGATGATCCCGCGCTTTCTGGGCAATGCGGTCGACCATGCGCTGGGCATGCTGAATGGTGGCGCGGCCGCGCCCGATGAAGCCCGCGACGCCCTGTTCATGACGGCCATGTTGTTGCTGGGCGCGTCGATTTTACGGGGCGCATTTACCCTGGCCCATAACTATGCCGGCGAATCCACCGGCCATCTTCTGGCCTATAAGCTGAGGCTGGCGTTCTACAACAAACTGCAGCATCTCAGCTTTTCATTCCATGACCGGGTTCATACGGGGGAACTGATCACCCGCGGCATGCTGGATCTGGACGGCGTGCGCATGTTCGTCAATACGGGATTGCTGAAAATCCTGCTGCTGACGATCCTGATCGGCGCGGGCGCGTATCTGATGCTGTCGACGGACCCGCTGCTGGGCGCGCTGGCGCTCAGCTTCGTGCCGTTCATCGCGTGGAATTCGGCCACCGTGCGGCTCAAGCTCAGATATCTGTGGCTGTCCCTGCAGGACAAGATGGGCATGCTGGGCCGCATCATGGACGAAAACCTGACCGGCATCCGCGTGGTGCGCGCGTTCGGCGCGGAACCGTTCGAGCTCGCCAAATACCAGGCCGCGTCGGACGAGGCGCTGGCGCTGGCGACCCGGCGGATCAAGACCAGGGTAACGTCGACCACGTCGATGACCCTCGCCTATTTCACCTCCATGGGCCTGCTGTTGTGGGTCGGCGGGATGCGGGTGCAGGACGGCGACATGACGGTCGGCAAGCTGACCGAGTTTCTGACCTTCATGACGATCCTGCAGCTTCCCGTGCGCCAGCTCGGCATGGTGGTCAATTCATTCGCCCGGGCGTCGACCTGCGGCGCGCGTCTGTTCGCGGTGCTTGATCTGGAGCCCACGATCCGCGAACCGGAAAATGCCGGACCGCTGGAACTCACCGACGCGCGCGTCCGGTTTGAAAACGTGTCCTTTGTGTATGGCGACGAAGAAGAAGCCGCCCCGCCGATCCTGCACGATATCTCGTTCGAGATCGCACGGGGCGAAACCCTGGGCATCGTGGGACCGCCGGGCAGCGGAAAATCCACCATCGCGCATCTTCTGCCGCGCTATTACGATGTCACCGGCGGCCGCATCACCATCGATGGCCAGGATATCCGCGACGTGTCGCTTGAATCCCTGCGTCACGAAGTCCGGGTCGTGCAGCAGGACGCGTTCCTGTTCACCGCGTCGCTGGAAAACAATATCGCCTATGGCGACCCTTGGGCCGATGACGGCCAGGTGCGGGACGCCGCCGGACTGGCCCAGATCGACGGCTTCGTGGACGGGCTGCCCGGCGGCTACGGCACGCTGGTGGGGGAGCGCGGCGTGTCGCTGTCGGGCGGACAGAAACAGCGCATCGCCATCGCGCGCGCCGCCATGCTGCGCCCGGCGGTGCTGATCCTGGACGATTCCACGGCGGCCATCGACGCGGCGACGGAAAGCCGCATCCGCCAGGCGCTGCGCGCCCACACCCAGACCTGCGCCACCATCATCGTGTCGCACCGGCTGGGCGCGCTGCAGCATGCCAACCAGATACTGTTTCTGGATAACGGCCGCATCATCGAGCGCGGCACCCATGACGAGCTGGTCGCCGCCCAGGGCCGCTACGCCGCGCTGTACAAGCTGCAGACCCATGAGGACAACGACAATTTCTGGGACGATCCGGAAATGAAAGGCGCGGCGGAATGAGCTCGGTCCTGCGCGATAACCAACGGCCGCCCCGAGCGCCCGACAATCAGGAACAGCCGCCCCGGGCGCCCAATAATCAGGAACGGCCGCCCCGGGCGGTCGTCGGCTCCAAGATCAGCCAGGACGAGCTGATTTTCGGCGCGGCGCTCGACCGGGGCGTGGTCGGGCGGTTTTTCACCTACGTCAAACCCTATCGCAAGCGGCTCTATATCGCCATGGTGGCCGTGCTGGTGTTTACATTCGCTCAGCTCGCCATCCCCCTGATCATCCGCTACACCATTGATGAGACGCTGATCAGCGGCGCCGCCGGCCCGGCGCTGCTGGCCGGCGCCATCGCCATGTTCGCCGCCGCCATCGCGGTCAATTACGGCGCCAGCTGGATACAGGACTGGCTGGTCGGGATCACCGGCGAACAGGTCATCTTCGATCTGCGCAGCGCCATGTACGCCCATCTGCAGCATGTGGCGCTGACCTTCATGGACAAGACCGAGGTCGGCCGCATGATGTCGCGCCTGACCGGCGACGTGAATTCCCTGCAGGAATTCCTGGAAAATTCCGTGACCGCGTTCGGCGATCTGGTGTTGCTGGTGGGCATTGTGGTGATCATGCTGTCGCTGGATTTCCAGCTCGGGCTGCTGACGCTTTCCGTGGTGCCCACGCTGTTTTTCGTCCGTCTGCTGTGGCTGCCCCGGGCGCGCCGCGCCTTCCGCCGGGCGCGCGAGACCAACTCGGTCACCAACGGCGCGCTGGCCGAGGGCATCCACGCCGTGCGCACGGTTCAGGGCATGCGCCGCGAAGCCACCAATTTCGACCTGTATGACGACAAGGCCCGGGAAAATGTCCGCGCCCATCTGACGTCGGCGAAATACGCCCAGGTCATGGTGCCCATCGTCGACACGCTGACCGGGGCCGCCATGGGCATCGTGGTGGTGGTCGGCGGCGCGATGGTGCTCGACAAGGCGCTCGATATCGGGGTCATGGTCGCGTTCCTGTTCTATGTGCAGCGCTTCTTCGACCCGATCCGGTCCCTGACCATTCAATACAGCGTCATGCAGCGCGCCATGGCGTCGGGCCAGCGCATCTTCGAGGTGCTCGACGTGAAACTGGCCATCGACGACAAGCAAGACGCCTTCGACCCGGAGACCATCAGGGGCGATATCGAATTGCGCAATGTGACCTTCGGCTATGTG
>CALGIA010000259.1 GCA_937916005.1 uncultured Rhodospirillaceae bacterium | reverse complement strand
ATGCGGCGCGATGCCTTGGCGCGGTCCGATGCGGATTTGACCACCATGCCTTCCGTCGGCATCCGGATGCAGGACGCAGCCAATACCCGTTCGCCCTCGATTTCCACCATGCAGGCGCGACAGTTGCCGTCGGCCTCGTATCCGGGTTCGGGCGAAAAACACAGATGGGGGATTTCGACGCCCAGACGCTCGGCGACCCGCCAGATTGTTTCACCAGGCGCCGCGTTAACAGATTGTCCGTTGAGCGAGAATGATACCGTCTTGCTGTTTTCGGCCATTTCAAACCACGCGTTTTAAGTGACAAGCCCGCAATTGAACTTGCAGATGCTTATCAGGAAACTAGCGTGCCGAACCCATAAAATCCACTGCGCCGGCCTAAAGACATATGTTGCGCCCGCATATAGACTCAAGCTGGTCCCGTTTGCAAAATCAGATGAATTCATTGTCGTCCTTGTTGACCCGAATGTTCTCCTTCCAGCCTGGCATGTTCGGTGGGGTGGGCCGGGCTTTGTCCAGCCGCGATTATCGCCTGTATGCCTGCGGTCATATTGCTCATGTGCATGGCTGGTGGGGCAACAAGCTTGGCCTCGGATGGCTGACCTGGCAACTGACTGAATCCGCCGGATGGCTGGGAATTGTCGCGTTCGCCGGCATGATTCCGGTGATGCTGGTCGCGCCCTTTGCCGGCGCGCTGTCCGACCGGTACGGCCATCGCAACTGCGCCATGATCGTGGGAACTGTCGGAAGCCTGATCAGTGGCAGCATCGGGATACTTGCGGTTACGGGCCACATCAACCTGACATTGTTGATCTCCCTGGCCGTGTTGCAGGGGCTTTTTTTCGGTGTCGAATTTCCCGCGCGGCAATCCCTGATCGCGCAGCTTGTCGGGCGTGAAAACATCTCGGCGGCCATCGCCTTCAACTCCACGGTCTTCCAGGTCGGCGCCTTCGTCGGGCCGGTGCTGGCGGGCGTGATGATTTCGACCCTGGGTGCCGGATCGGCGGTTCTGCTGTTCTTGGGGACCTCGGCCTGGATGGCTTTCATGATGTTTCTGATCCGCCATCGTAACCCCCTGTCGACGGAACGGCGCGATGCAGGGTTGCTGTCCGATATCATGGATGGGTTTCGCTATATCGCCGGCAATACTTCGCTTCGCCTGCTGTTCCTGATGTCCTTCACCAGCGGGTTTCTGCTCCGTCCTTATATTGATCTGCTGCCGGGCTTTTCGGCCGAAATCTTTCGCCGTGGGGCCGAAGGCCTGGCCACGCTCAACGCCGCCGCCGGGCTGGGCGCCCTGGTGTTCGGGGTGTTCCTCATATTTCGGGGGCGCACCAAAGGATTGACGCGCTACATGATGACCGGCGCGTGCTGTGCGCCGGTTTCGCTGGCCCTGTTTGCCGCCACAACGGAGTTTGTCATTGCCGTGGCCGTATTGGGTTTCGCCGCAATGATGCTGATCGCGACCCATGTCTGTTCCTACAGCCTGGTCCAGAACCTGATCGATCCGGCAATGCGGGGGCGGGTGATCGCGATCAACGCGGCCATCAGCATTGGATCGCCGGCGCTTGGGGCCCTGATGATGGGGTCGCTGGCCGAACTGGTCGGGCTTCGGCCCGCCCTGGCCACGACGGCGGCCCTGGCCTTGCTGGTGGCGATAGGGATGATCCCGGCTGTCCGCCGGCACGCGGCGGACATGGAGACCGATCCGACAAATTAGGAATTCGGGCGGGCGACGTTATTTTGGCCCGGGAATGTCGTCAGGGAAATAGCGGAAGACCGATTTGAGGCAGTTGGGGGCCGCCTGTCCGAGGCCGCAGATCGAGGCGTCGGTCATGGCGTCGGAAAGATCGGTCAGGAGTTCCTGATCCCAGTTCGCGGTTTCCATCAACTGCACCGCTTTCTCGCAACCGGCGCGGCAGGGGGTGCATTGTCCGCAGCTTTCATCTTCAAAGAACCGCATCAGGTTCAGCGCCGCATCGGCTGGGCTGTCCTGCTCCGACAGGATCACAACCGCCGCCGATCCGATCAGGCAGCCATGCTCTTCCAATGTTCCGAAATCCAGCGGGATGTCGTCCATGGATGCCGGTAGAATGCCGCCCGACGCGCCGCCGGGAAGATAACCATGCAGCGTGTGACCGTCGGCCATGCCGCCGCAATATTCATCGATCAGTGCGCGCAACGTGATTCCCGCATGGGCGATTTTGACGCCCGGTTCGGCGACCCTCCCCGAAACGGAAAATGTCCGAAGCCCCGTGCGGCCGTTGCGGCCATGTCCGGAAAACCAGTCGGGCCCTTTTTCCATGATATCGCGCACCCAGTGGAGCGTTTCCACATTGTTGATCAGTGTGGGCCGCCCAAACAGTCCGATTTCGGCGGGGTAGGGGGGCTTATGGCGGGGCAGGCCGCGCTTGCCCTCGATGCTTTCGAGCATCGCCGATTCCTCGCCGCAGATATAGGCGCCCGCGCCCCGCCGCAACCGCAATGCATCGGCGGCAACGAGCCCTTCCGAGACGAGAATCGGGATTTCCTTTTGCAGGATGTGGCGGATTGCGGCGTATTCGTCACGCAGGTACAGATAGGTGGTGTCGGTCCCAACCACCCAGGCCGCGACCAGCGCGCCTTCAAGCATTCGGTGGGGATCGGTTTCCAGGAAATGCCGATCCTTGAATGTGCCGGGCTCGCCCTCATCCGCATTGATTGCAAACATGCGGGGCGCCGGCATGTCGCGGACAATGCGCCATTTGCGCCCGGTCGGGAATCCGGCGCCGCCGAGTCCGCGCATGCCCGATGCATCCAGCGCGTCCATGATGTCTTCGGGGCTACGGCCGCCCGACAGGCAGTCACGCAGCAATTTATAGCCGCCCGCCGCCACATAGGCGTCGTAATTGCAATAGTCCGGGATCACCGGGGCAACCGCTCCGGCCGCAACGGCCTCTGAAATGGTCTCAACCGAGGCATGGGGAAGTTGGTTATGGCCGATTTCGGCCACGGGCGCGCAATCGCATCCACCCATGCAGGGCGCGCGCTTGACGCGCACATTGCCGCCGGATTTACCCGCCAGCCCGGCCAGCCCGTCAATCAGAGCCTCCGCGCCGGCCATCTCGCAGGCGATGCTGTCGCACACGCGAATGGTGATTTCGGGCGGCGCGGGCTCGTCATCGCCCAGGAGGTCGAAATGGGCATAAAACGTCGCCGTTTCATAGATTTCGGCAAGGGACAGGCGCATTTCATGGGCCAGCGCCACCAGATGGTCTGGCGCAAGGCAGCGATACTTGTCCTGGATGAGATGCAAATATTCAATCAGCAAATCCTTTTGTCTCGACCGGTCCCCCAACAAGGCGAGGATGTCGTCATGGGCATCGGAATCGAGCTGCCGTCCCTTGGGATGGATTGCCGCCCTAAACCGTCCCGCGCCGGGATGGGGGAACTTGCGGGGTTTGCTGTCGCCGTCGGACATTTAATCGCTTTTTCAGGTGGCTGCGTCGCGGGTTTCAGGCCGAACACTGGATTGCCGTCAAAATGATTGGTTGGCGCGGAAAGGTCAATCCTGTTCCGGTGATCCGGGACCGGGCGGGCCATCCATGATGTCCAGGTCAATAATCGCGCCGTTTATCAGGCGTTTTCCCGCATGTTCGAAATTGACGGTAATTCGGTCGCCGATAACCGATTGGATCTGTCCGTAGCCCCAGTCGGGCTGGCCTGGATGGCGAACAAAGGCGCCCGGCACGAATGCGCCAGTCATTGGAGGAACCCCAGGGGCTTGTTTCCAAGCCGTTTTTTCGCTCTTGTTACCATTTGTTAACCATAAATGATGCTCCTTGGTATAAGGATAAATAAAACCTGATTTCGGGCTACCCGATCGTGTCAAACGACCAACAAGACTGGAGACTATAACATGGAACCCCAAATAGAGCTTCGTGTGCTGGAGCTTTTGTGTTCGCGCCTGTGCCACGATCTGATCAGCCCCGTCATGGCGGTCAATAATGGAATTGAGCTCCTGGCGGACGATGAGGGTGATATGTCGGCTGAAATCTGCGACCTGCTGACGATTTCAGCGGGCGCGGCGGCGGCCCGACTCCAATATTACCGAATTGCCTATGGTCTTGGCGGACAAAATGCCGCGCCGGTCGGGCTTCCCGAAGCGGGACGCCTGACCCGTGGTCTGCTGGAGGACGAGAAAATCGAACTCCAATGGCCGGCCGATGGCGAGGCCGGCGTGGAACTCAGCCGTGAAGCGATGAAGATCTTGCTGAATCTCGTGCTGATCGGAATCGAAGCCCTTCCACGGGGAGGAGCTTTGAAGGTCTCGTTGAATGGCCCCGACATGGTCATGTCCGCAAATGGGGTCGGGGCGGCTTTGCGCGATGAAACCGCGGCCGCCATGTCTGCCGACACCGATATCGAAGCGCTGACCGCACGGTCTGTTCAGGGATATTTCCTGAATTATCTCATTGGCTTACAGGGTGGGCAGACCCAGGTTGATGCGGCTGATACCGACGCCGTGCATCTTACGGTTCGACTTTCCGCCTGAAGTCTGAATCGTGAGGCCGTCGGTCGCTTGTCCCTCGCA
>CALGIA010000258.1 GCA_937916005.1 uncultured Rhodospirillaceae bacterium | reverse complement strand
ACCGCCGGCACCAGATATTCGGCGCGCAACACGGTAATCAACTGACCGTTATTCATCTCCGGCACCAGGACCTTGTCGAACCCGGCCAGCAATTCGCCAAGATTTAACGGCAATGGCCAGATATGGCGGAGATGAATATGCGAAACATCCATGCCGTCGCCGCGGGCTTCGGTCACGGCCTGGTTGATGGCGCCGAATGTGGACCCCCAACCGACGACCGCCAGCTTGCCGGTATCATTGCCCGCCGCTACTTCCTGCAGGGGAATGTCCTTGGCGATGCCGTCGACTTTTGCGGCGCGCACTTTGGTCATGCGGTGGTGATTGTCGGAATCGTATGAAATATGCCCGGTGTCGTAATCCCGCTCGATACCGCCGATGCGATGCATCAGTTCGGGGGTTCCGGGCAGCGCCCAGTTCCGCGCCAGGGTTTTTTCATCGCGCCGGAAGGGGCTGAACCCTTCCGGGTCGGTGCAGTACTTGACCTTGAACTCGGGGATGTCGTCCACATTGGGGATCTGCCAGGGTTCCGCCGAGTTGGAAAGATAGCCGTCGGTCAACAGGATGACGGGGGTCATGTATTTGGTCGCGATCCGGACCGCTTCGATGGCGGCATAGAAACAATCGCCCGACGTGCTTGCCGAGATCACCGGAAGCGGCGCATCCGCATTGCGGCCATAGACCGATTGAAAAAGATCCGACTGCTCGGTCTTGGTCGGAAGCCCGGTCGACGGTCCGCCACGCTGGCTGTTGACCACGATCAGGGGCAATTCGGTGGCGAACGCCAGCCCGATGGCTTCGGATTTGAGGGCAACGCCCGGTCCCGAGCTTGATGTGATCCCAAGCGATCCGGCCCAGGATGCGCCGATTGCGGAACACACCGCCGCGATTTCGTCTTCGGCCTGGAACGTGGTCACGCCATATTGTTTCAGATTGGCCAGGGCATGGAGCAACCCGGATGCAGGCGTGATGGGGTAGGAGCCCAGGAACAGATCAATCCCCGCTTTGTGCGCGCCGACCACCAGGCCCCACGCAATAGCTTCCGTTCCGGTTACCGCGCGGTAGACGCCCGGCTCGACTTTCGCCTTTGGCACCATGAATGCCTGTACGCCGCTCGGCAATTCGGCGGTCTCGCCATAGGCATGACCGGCATTCAGCGCCGCGATATTTGCCGCGGCCACCTCGGGCGCCCTTTTGCCGAATCGCTGTTCCAGCCAGTCGGTGGTCGGTTTCCGGTCCCGGTCGAACATCCAGCACATCAGACCAAGCGCCCACATGTTCTTGCAGCGCAGGCCTTCCTTGTTGCTGATATCGATATCAGCAACCGCGGCCAGGGTCATTTTTGAAATATCGACCTCGATCACGAGATGGTGGTCGAGCGAGCCGTCTTCCAGGGGATTACTTTTATAACCGGCTTTTGTTAAGTTGCGGTCCGTGAAGGCGCCCGTGTTGACAATAATTGTTCCGCCCTTGGGCACATCCTTCAAATGCACTTTCAGCGCCGCGGGATTCATCGCAACCAGCACATTCGGCTCATCGCCGGGGGTCTTGATGTCGTAGGACGCGAAATGAATCTGGAAAGCGGAAACGCCGAACGTTGTTCCGATCGGCGCACGAATTTCCGCCGGGAAATCAGGGAATGTGGACAGATCATTCCCCATAAGGGCCGTGGACTGGGTGAATTGTGTGCCCGTAAGCTGCATGCCGTCGCCGGAATCGCCGGCAAAACGGATGACAACGGAATCCACCGATTTCCGGGGTTGGTGCCCCCTGGAATCCGTCGCCGCCAATTTGGTCGCCATGGTGTGTATCCGATACCGTGAGATTATACGTGTACGAACGGATTTATGGCGGCAGCACCCCAATTGTCAAGAGACCGTCCCGGGATTAGCCAAAAGGCGCCCGTCGGGCGCCCGCCATTTCATCCATCCTGCTTTTTATAACATGGTTGATATGGGACGCAGCAAGATTTTGATGCGATGATCAGGCGGATGTGGCTCTTGACTCGTTATCACTGAACTCGCCATAATTGTATGTACACGAACAATAATGGCGCGCCCCGGAGACGGACCGCATGGCCGGTTATTTGCGACCCACCGAACTGAATGAAGCGTTGTCCGCGCTGGAGGCCGCGCCGCTTGTGATCGTGGCCGGCGGTACGGATTATTATCCCGCGCGGGTCGGACGCCCCCTGGATGACGATGTGCTGGATGTTACGGCGCTTCCCGGGTTGCGCGATATGGCGGAATTGGACGATTGCTGGCGAATCGGCGCGCTGGTCACCTGGACCGATATCATCCGCGCCGACCTGCCGCCGCTTTTCGATGGGTTGAAGCTTGCCGCGCGCGAGGTTGGCGGACCCCAGGTCCAGAACGCCGGCACGCTGGCGGGAAACATCTGCAACGCATCCCCGGCCGCCGACGGAATGCCCGGTCTGCTGGCGCTTGATGCGGAAATCGAGCTGGCGTCGGTTGCCGGTGCGCGCAAGATGCCGCTTGGCGAGTTCGTGACGGGAAACCGGCGGACGGAACGGCGCGCGAATGAGCTGGTTACCGGAATCCGGATACCCTAATCACAACTTCAGTCACCAGGCGCGACCGGGTCGATTTTCCTGAAGCTGGGTGCGCGGAAATATCTGGTGATTTCCATCGTCATGGTCGGCGCAACGTTGGAGACCACCCCTGACGGAACGGTTTTCCGGGCGCGGATCGCGGTCGGCGCCTGTTCGGAGGTTGCGCGTCGGCTCGATGACCTGGAGGCGGCGCTTCTCGGGCAACAGGTCACGCCCGCACTGGGCGACATTGCCGTGGCGGCGCATCTGTCGCCGCTGACGCCGATAGGCGATCTGCGGGGCAGCGCCGAATACCGCTTGGATGCGGCGCTGACACTGGTGCGCCGCGCCCTGAACGGACTTGCTCAGAAAGAATTGGGAAGCAGGACATGAGTGCGCCCATGGATATCCGATTCACCCTGAACGGCGCGGCCGC
>CALGIA010000257.1 GCA_937916005.1 uncultured Rhodospirillaceae bacterium | reverse complement strand
GTCAAATTCCGCGATCTTCTGGCGACCGCCCGGGACCTTGACGCCGACGCCCTGGCGACCGGTCATTACGTGCGCCGTCTCATGGGGTCGGACGGGGCCGAACTGCACCGCGGCGTGGACCCCACCAAGGACCAGAGCTATTTCCTGTTCGCCACCACACGGGAACAGATCGATTTCCTGCGCTTTCCGCTGGGTGGCATGTCAAAGGACACGGTCCGGGAACATGCCGCAAGGCTGTCCCTGCCGGTGGCGGCAAAGCCCGACAGTCAGGATATCTGTTTCGTGCCGAATGGCGATTACGCCAGCATTGTCGCCAAGCTGCGTCCCGGCGCCATCGATCCCGGCGACATTGTCGACCGTGATGGTGTGGTTCTGGCGCGGCATGACGGGATCATCAATTTCACCATCGGGCAACGCCGTGGCATCGGTATCGGCGGTACGGAGACGCCGCTTTATGTCCTGCGGATCGAGCCGGATACGCGGCGCGTCGTGGTTGGGCCGCGGGCGGCGTTGGCCCGCGATACCATCATTCTCAATGGGGTCAACTGGCTCGGCGGCGGGGAACTTCTTGCCGGAAAGACCGATATCACCGCCAAGATGCGCTCGACCCAGCTTCCCGTTGCCGGCACGGTCCATGCCGGACTTGATGGCGGGGCCATCGTGGAGCTGACCGAGCCCGAATTCGGCATTTCCCCCGGCCAGGCCTGTGTCTTGTATGACGGCGACCGGGTCCTAGGTGGCGGCTGGATCACCCGCGACCAGCAAGCCTCAAAAGCCGCCTGATACCGCACAATTTTCAGGTTCGAAAAACAGGTCTGTCGGGCTCTTTGCGCGGCCGGCTGAGGTGGTATAGTTGACCCCAGAATAAAAAGGAGACCTGTCGGTGGAACTTTCCATTAGACCGTTATCGCGATCGCTGGGCGTTGAAATCGGGGGGCTGGACCTGTCCAAACCGCTGGATGCGGACACGGTGGAAGCCATCGCCAGATTGTGGCACGAACATATCGTCCTGCTGTTCCGCGACCAGGATATGGATCAGGACGAGCAACTCCGCTTTGCGGGGCAGTTCGGCAAGTTGGGGGAGCGGTCGCGCCCGGCCGACCGCCGGCCGGAGGGTGCCGATTATAATGCCTCGATCATGCTGGTGTCCAACGTCCGCGAAAACGGCGTGCCGATCGGGTCTCTGCCGGATGGCGAGATGTGGTTCCATCACGACATGTGCTACGTGGAATCCCCCCACAAGGGAACCATGCTCTACGGCATCGATATCCCGGCCCAGGGCGGCGACACCATGTTCACCAACATGTATGAAGCCTATGACAATCTATCGGCGGAGACCAAACGCCTGATCGCCGGGCGCAAGGCACTGCATGTCTATGATTTCGGCACCGCCGGACCAGTTGGTATTGACGGCGGCTATCAACAGTTCAAGCATTACTTCCAGCCGGTTGCGATCACCCATCCCGTTACCGGGCGCAAGGCGCTGTACGTTAACCCGCTGATCACCGCACGGATTGAGGACATGCCGAGCGATGAAAGCGATGCGTTGCTGGCGGAGCTTTTCGCCTTTACCGAAAATTCCGACATCCTTTACCAGCACGCCTGGCGACCGAATGATCTGGTCATGTGGGATAATTGGTGTTCGTGCCACGCGCGAACCGATTTCCCTGAAACCGAACGCCGGCTGCTGAGACGCTGCACCATTCTCGGCCAACCGCTTCACGAAAACTAAGGGATAAACGATGACGGTAACAGTCACTCCCCTGACGCCCCACATAGGAGCGGAAATTTCCGGGCTCGATCTCAGCGCGGATCTGTCGCCGGAAAATCGCGCCCTGCTTCGCCAGGCCTGGCTCGACCACATCGTGATTCTGGTGCGGGATCAGAAGCTGGACGATCAAGCCCTGATCCGCTTTGCAGGATGTTTTGGCGATGTCGCGACGCTGGCGCGCCCCAAGGCATTTCGCACCAAGGGGCAAATCGATTTCGACGACAGGATCATGCTGATTTCCAACATCCGTGAAAACGGCGAACCGATCGGCGCACTGCCCGACGGCGAAATGATGTTTCACCACGACATGACGCATGCCGATCTCCCCGACAACGCCAGTGTCCTGTATGCCGTCGAAATACCGTCCCATGGCGGCAACACCCTGTTCGCCAGCGGTTATGCCGCCTATGACACCCTGCCCGACGATGTACGCGAACCGCTTGAAGGCCGCATGGGGTTTCACCATTACAATTACGGGACCACCCATCGGGGTGGAACAAACGGCACGGAGGCGTTTTCCGAGGCAACCCATCCGGTTTTCCGCACCCATGACGAAACCGGGCGCAAGGCGATCTATGTGAACCGGCTGATGACCGAAGGAATCGTGGATATGGCGCGCGACCAGAGCGATGTCCTGCTGGATAGAATTTTCGACCACTTGGAAAAGCCCGAATTCGTCTATGAGCATGTCTGGCAATTGGGCGACGTTCTGATCTGGGACAATCGCTGTTCCGCACATGCCCGGACGGATTTCCCGGAAACCGAACGCCGGCTGATGTGGCGTTGCACCGTCAAGGGAACCGAACGTCCGGTTTAGGAGGCGAGCATGCCCAAAGCACTGACCGAAGCGCAAATTGAGGCCTATCACCGGAATGGCGCGATCTGGCCTATTCCCATGCTGAGCGCCGCCGAGGCCGCCGAATGCCTGCGCCGGTTCGATGAACTGGAAGCATCGCTGGACGGCGAGGTGCAGGGGCGCTACCGGATCAAGGCCCATCTGCCGTTTCCCTGGTTGACGGATTTGATCCACCACCCCGCCCTGCTGGACGCGATGGAGGACCTCATGGGACCGAATATCGTGATCTGGGGGTCGAGCTTTTTCACCAAACCGGCCCATGACCCGCGCTTCGTGTCGTGGCATCAGGATTCCACTTATTACGGTCTGGAACCGCCGGAATCGGTCACCGCATGGCTCGCGTTTTCGCCCAGTACGGGGGACGCCGGATGTTTGAAAATCATCCCCGGCAGTCATAAGGGCGAGGCGATCCTGCCCCATCTGGAAACCGACGATCCCAACAACATTCTGTCGCGCGGACAGACAATCGAAAATGTCGACGAATCCGTCGCGGTCGAAATGCCGCTGGAGCCCGGTCAGTTTTCGATCCACCACAACAAGACCATCCATGGATCCCTTCCCAATAAGTCGGATACGCCTAGAATCGGTTTCGCCATACATTTCGCTACCCCGGAAATCAGGCAGACCCAGTTCGAGGGCGCGACGGCGTCGCTGGTGCGGGGGGAAGATACTCACGGTCATTGGTTGCCCGACTCGGTCGCCAAACACGACATGGATCCTGATTGTCTCGAGGAACTCGATTTCTGCTGGCAGCGGTACCGCAATGCGATGAAGTCCCAGGCGGCGAAAGCTGACTAAATCAACCGAAAGCGGAACAAAACCATGGATCTTGGAATAGCGGGGCGAAATGCGCTGGTCACGGGCGGCAGTCTCGGAATTGGCCGTGCGGTGGCTTTGGAGCTTGCTGCCAACGGCGTGAATGTGGCGATTTCCGCGCGCAACCCCGACCGGCTGGCGGATGTGGCGCGGGAACTCACCAGCAACACCGGCGGGCGGGTCGTGGCGGTCCCCGGCGATATGTCGAAACCCGAAGATATCACCCGCGTGATGGCCGAAACCGGCGCCGCACTGGGCGACATCGATATCCTGGTCAATAATGCGGGATCGTCGCCGGCCGGCCGGCTGCAGGATCTCGACGATGAAACCTGGTACGCGGCGTTTGAGCTGAAATTCATGGGTTATATGCGGTGCGCCCGCGCGGTGGCGCCCCATATGCGCGCCCGGAAATGGGGCCGCATCGTCAACATCATCGGCGCCGGCGGTCCGAATCCAAGCGCGGGGTATATTCTCGGCGGCTCCTTCAATGCGGCGCTGCTGAATTTTACCCGGGCGCTGGCCAAGGATTGCGCCCCGGACAACGTGCTGGTCAATGGCGTCAATCCGGGCGCGACCGATACCCCGCGCTGGAAATCCCTGGTCGAACAGAACGCCAGGATATCCGGCAAATCGGAGGCTGAGATTTCCGCCCAGTCGGTCGCCAATGTTCCGCTGGGCCGCCCCGCGCGGCCGGATGAAATCGCCGACGTGACGGCATTTTTATGCTCGGAACGGGCGAGCCACATGGCCGGCGCGCTTCTGAACGTGGACGGTGGGTCCAGCGGGGGGTTGTAGGGTAAGTGCTCAAGCGTGATATAACTCGCGCCCAATACCCCGGCCCGAGTCAAAAGGATTCCCGTATGCCCATGCTCGAAGTCAACGGACAGGAGCTTTACTACGTCAAGGAAGGCGTCGGTCCCAGCATCGTGTTCATCCACAGCCTGGGCGCGGATTTCACCATGTGGCGCGACCAGTTCGCAGCCTTTGAAAAACAATATTGCTGCATAGCGTTTGATTTGCGGGGACATGGCGGATCAAGCTATACGGGGCCGTTCTCGGTTGGCGACCTCGCCTCGGACCTGAAGGCGGGGCTGGATAAAATCGGAATCCATGAAACCCACATCGTGGGTATTGCCATGGGCGGGCCGATCGCGTTCAGCTTCGCGTCCCAATGGCCCGACATGGTGCAGTCCCTGGTCGTCGCCAACAGCTTCGTCGATATGCGCGAGCCGTCAAAAGACCGGATTGAGAATACCCGCAAGCGCCTGGAGGATATGTCGATGTTCGAGTTCGGCAAGGAATACGCCCAGACCCGGCTGATGCCCGATACGCCGCAGGATTTATATACCGAACTGGCCGAAGCCATCGCCGAGGTCGAGCCGGAAGCCTATATCGATACCCTGCGCGCGATTTTCGAGACGGAGTTTACCGGGGAGCTGTCCAAGGTCGATGCCCCGACGCTTGTGCTGTTCGGCGATGAGGATACGGTGACCCCGGAACATCATTCCATGATGATCCGCGATGGGATCGAGGGCGCGGTCATGCAAATCATCATGGGGGCGGGGCATTTGTCGAATCTCGACAAGCCCGCCGAGTTCAACGCCGCGATCGCGAAATTTATCGAATCCCTGGAAAGCTGAGGGCTTTATTCGGCGGCGGCTTGCTTGCCCGAACCGTTCTGTTGATCACGTTCCGACTTCAGGGCTTCCGCGACCAGGAACGCAAGCTCCAGAGACTGGCTGGCATTCAGGCGTGGATCGCAATGGGTATGATAGCGATCGGCGAGATTTTCCTCGGTCACGTCCTGCGCGCCACCAGTACATTCGGTGACGTTCTGGCCGGTCAATTCCACATGAATGCCGCCGGCATGGGTTCCCTCGGCCTTGTGAACGGCGAAAAACCCGCGGACTTCATTCAACACGGACTCGAAGGGCCGTGTCTTGTAGCCATTTCCGGCCTTGACGGTGTTTCCGTGCATGGGATCGCAACACCACACGATTTTGCGGCCTTCCCGTTCCACGGCCTGCACCAGAGTCGGTAGTTTTTCGGCGACCTGATCGGCGCCCATGCGGGAAATCACGGTTATGCGGCCCGGGATATTGTCCGGGTTCAGGATATCGATCAGCCGCAACAGATCGTCGGCGGGAAGCGTCGGCCCGGCTTTGATGCCCAGGGGATTTCCGATGCCGCGCATGAATTCAATATGGGCGCCGTCCGCCTGACGGGTGCGGTCGCCGGCCCATAACATATGGGCCGAGGTGTCGTACCAATCGCCGGTGGTCGAATCGACCCGGGTCATGGCCTGCTCATAGCCCAGCAGAAGCGCTTCATGGGAGGTGTAAAAATCGGTTTCGCGAATTTGCGCCGTGGTCTCCGACGTCAATCCGCAGGCCGCCATGAAGCTCAGCGTTTCATCTATACGGTCGGCAAGATCGGCGTATTTTGCCGCCGGCGTGCCGCTGGCGACAAAATCCAGATTCCAGCTATGCACCTGGTTCAGGTCGGCATAGCCGCCCTGGGCAAAAGCGCGCAACAGGTTCAACGTGGCCGCCGATTGATTATAGGCCTGCACCATCCGTTCCGGATCCGGCGCGCGTTCGGCGGCGCTGAACCCCATCCCGTTGATCATGTCGCCGCGGTAGCTCGGCAGCTCAACCCCGCCGATGATTTCCGTATCCGCCGAACGGGGCTTGGCGAACTGACCGGCAAGCCGCCCGACCTTGACCACCGGCCGGCCGCCGCCAAAGGTCAGCACCACTGCCATCTGCAGCAGGACGCGGAAGGTGTCGCGGATATTATCGGGATGGAATTCGGCGAAGCTTTCAGCACAATCACCGCCCTGGAGCAGGAACGCCTTGCCCTCGGCCACGCCGGCGAGCTGAGCGGACAGGCGCCGCGCCTCACCGGCGAATACCAGCGGCGGATAGCCGGATAGCCGGTCCTCGGCATTTTCCAACGCCTTGGCATCCGGATATTCCGGTGTCTGCAAGATCGGCTTGGCGCGCCAGCCGTCCGGCGACCATTCAGCGGTCATCGTCCGACACTCCCCGAATCATCAAAAATGAAGGCGCGATATACGCCCTATGACCCCATTTTGCCAGTGAATCCTTGTAAGGCGTATATCAGGCCGGATCTGCCTCCGGTTCGGGGACCTTGGTGCGCATGGTCACGAATTCCTCGGCCGCCGTGGGGTGGATGCCCACCGTGGCGTCAAACTGAGCCTTTGTGGCGTTGCATTTGAGTGCGATGCCGAGCCCCTGGACCAGTTCGCCCGCATCGGGCCCGACCATGTGACAGCCCAGCACCCGGTCCGACACCGGGTCCACGATCAGCTTCATCATGGTGCGTTCCTGGGACGAGGTCAGGGTATGTTTCAACGGTCGGAAAGCTTCCCGGTAGATATCGACGGCACCGTGGCGCGCGCGGGCTTCCTCTTCGGTCAGCCCGACCGTGCCGATATTGGGGTTGGAAAACACTGCCGTGGCGATATCGGCGTAATCCATCACCTGCTTTTCTCCCTTATAGAGATTGGCCGCCAGCACCATGGCCTCGGCGATGGCGACGGGGGTGAGCTGCATCCGGTCGGTCACATCGCCCAGCGCATAGATATTGTCGACACTGGTCTGGAAGTAATCATCGACCATGATCGCGCCGTTCTCGCGCATCTCGACGCCGATTTCCTCCAACCCGATACCGCCGGATTTTGGCGCGCGGCCGGTGGCGTACAGCACCGCATCGGCGTCGATCACCCCGCCACCCTTGAGGTTCACGGTCAGTGCATCGCCGTTTTTCTCAATGGTAGCCACATCGGTCTTGAACCGGAGATCCAGCCCCTTCTTGGTCATTTCCTCGGCCAGCGTCGTGCGGACATCCTTGTCGAAGCCCCGCAGGAATAATTCACCGCGGTAAAGCTGTGTCACCTGGGCCCCGAAACCATGCAGGATCGATGCCAGCTCTACGGCGATATAGCCGCCGCCGACGATGATGACCCGTTGCGGCATATCAGGCAGGGCGAAAAATTCATTGGACGTGATCGCGTGTTCGCTGCCCGGAAATTCCGGCACCACGGGCCAGCCGCCCACGGCGACCAAAATCCGTTCGGCGGTCACCGTTTCACCTCCGACCTTAATTGTATGGGCATCCACAAGCCGCGCGCGCGCCTCGAAAATCTTGACGTCATTATTGTTCAGAATATTGCGGTAGATGCCGTTGAGCCGCGCTATCTCCTTGTCCTTGTTGGCCATCAATGTGGGCCAGTGGAAGCGCCGCTCGCCGACGGTCCATCCAAATCCGGCGGAATCCTCGAAATCCTCGGCATAGTGGGCCGCATAGGAAAAAAGCTTCTTCGGGATGCACCCCACATTGACGCAGGTGCCGCCAAGGTAAAGTTCCTCGGCAACCGCAACCCGCGCGCCATATGACGCCGACATGCGCGATGCCCGTACGCCGCCCGATCCCGCGCCTATGGTGAACAGGTCATAATCGTAGTTCGTCATGGGGCCCCCTGATGGATAGAATTCATGCGGCCCATTATACCCCGCTGAGCCTCAATCATCCATCGCGCCAAAACCAAGCCGGACCGGTTTATTCCACCGTGATGTTTTGATGTTGTTGGGGGGTAATAGGTGGCAAGTGGCACCCTATCCTCACTTCTTTCCCCTACTTGGCAGTTTTTTTTTACCTCTTCATCCCACCGTCCAGAAGTTCTGGCATCTTTGTGCATCCGTTGGGTCTGGGCATAGGGCAATATCAACGGTGCGTCTGTATCACCCTCTATAACGGTATAACCAGCACCCCTGTCGTTGGGGTCAGCATACTCAATTCCATCACCCACCAAACCCATCTTAAATGTGATTTTTAAGTGATGGTCGTTGGTTTCCGTATCTAACCGAACCTCTACCGGCAAGACCGTCGGTGCAAGACCGGCGCCTGCTGAAGCATCCAGGATTGTTTTCAGGATTTGACCAGAACCGTATATGAACGCGCACCGACCCTTTTGGGTCTGACGGAACGCGACATCAACCGACACGTTCGTCGTCTTCTTGATTGCGGCGCCATTCAAGAACTGAAGTGCCAACAGCACCGCATCTATCGTTTGATCGTGTGCAGCAAGGTCCTCCTCGACCACGGTGCAACCAACCTTCGCCGTTGACGAGAATGCAAGAGCGCCAAAACCGACCCGCGCTCCCTCTTGGATATCACTTTCGTATTGGTCGGACAGTATTTCTCGCTTGGCAAGTTCACGCGTGAAGTCGCTATGTTTAACGGTTATCAAGCGCGCCAGTGTCTTCTTGTTTAGAGCGGCAGCAAGTGCATCTGCGGGCGGAATATCTTGTGACCTCGCCAAATCTGTACCCGTCACGATCAGTGCGTCGTAACCTTTCAATCCATCACGGCAGCGCTGGTCTGTATCGAACGTGTGATCAGACAACACCTTGGTCATCGCGACGTTGAAGAAGGCGCGATATTGTCCTTCAAACGAGTTTTGCGATGGTGAGCAAACTTTTACCGCCTTTTTCTCAAAGGCGATCTTTCCAGAGAGATTGCGGTAAGGAAACTCTGCGTTTCCTCTGTTGGGCAATCTGTTCCATCTTCTTATCCCTCACCATACGCAGACCTTCATTCACCATTGCATTGATGGATGTAGTC
>CALGIA010000256.1 GCA_937916005.1 uncultured Rhodospirillaceae bacterium | reverse complement strand
AGATTCGCATCAAATCCGCCTTATGGGAATCATTCGTTTCGGGCGGAACACTAGGATCAACATTTAACTCGATGAATGTTATTGCCCTGGGTGTTCACGGCGCGCGTCTCACCGCTTATTCGGACCGCGCGGATGCTCTTTTACTCGAAGATGCAGCCGCCGAGCTGGTGGCCTTAGCTGCTGCGCACGGATTGTTTATCCGCCAGTTCGACGAATGGCTTGAATATCTGAACGATGGCAGCGGCGAGATCTCCCCCGAAATTGTTAATGCGGCGATCTACATTGCGCGATCCACGAGTGATGCAACGGAAATCATCGCCGATGACGTCTCCATACCGATCGGCGAACTTGCCGAGGCGGCGGAGCAACCATTGGCGGCAAACCCAGAAGATAGGCCGCCGAAAATTGTTGAACGCGAACTCCTTCGCAGTGTCGGCAATATTTTGTCTGGCCTGTTCACACCCTTGGTGGACTATGCGCGAGATGCAGGTTCGGCGGCTCGGAAGGGTTCGTTAGGGGGTATCGAGATATTTACCAAACGGGCAACACAGGCCATTATTTTTGCAGGGACGGCGTATATCCAGGTATTGGTGTCCGGCCAACCTGGTGAGTTTGGCTGGATTATCCCAGCTTTAGCCCTATTGAAGATGAAGTTACATCTTTGACAGGCAGTACTTCTCCCCACCGCTTTCCTGCATTCGCACTGTGCAAAGAGGAGAGTGGGGTCAGGTCTTGCATTGCCGTATTTCTCACACCCTCTCACAAGGCGACGCAAGGGTGTTCCCCCTGCGACAATCCGTCCTGATTTATCGCTTGATTCTCTGATCCAACAGGCGCAATGTTTTTGTGTTCGCAGGGCGATGCGTCAGGACCTCTCGATGATGAAGGGGCCGCCAGCCAGCGGCGGTTGATGTTCACATCGGGCCCGGTCGGGTGCTCGTCGATTGCGACGGTCACGACAAGGGAGGGTGCGTAAAACCATGGAACCACCCAAGAACCTATAGCGACCTCGCCGCTTTGCCGCGGGGTCACGGTCCGGACAGGGCAGCTGCAAATCCTGAACCGGGACATTCCGGACCGCCGCCAGATATATAGACAGACATGCGGGGGAGAGACCCCCGGACGCGGAAGGTCTCGGAGCCCCGCCTAAACAGCCGGCTTACAGGTCGGCCCACTCGGCCCGAGGGCCGAACATCACGGGACCCCGCCGGTGCAATGCCGGCGGGGTTTCCTTTTTGGGATGCCCCCGGATTGGCGGGCCAGAATTGCCAAGCAAGTGTTCTCTTGGCGCTTGCGCGCCGACCCCCCCACCCTTACCTCCCCCTCAGTGGGGGGAGGAGTTCTATCGAATTTATAACTGCAAGCTCGCCAATATCCCTCCCCCCTTGAGGGGGAGGGGGACCCGCCGCGTAGCGGTGGGGGGTGGGGGGCTCTATCCACCCGCTCAATGTCAATAAAGAATGTGAGGACGCGCCGACGCACTGACGGGCAGCCTTTTAACGGCTGATCTCTCCTCAACGGGCCGGCCGTTGCCGGCGCCAGCCTCAGCGGCTGCCTTGGCCCGTGGATTCGTCGGTGGGGATGGCGACGCAGCTGATCTTGCGGCGTTTCAGGCTGCGGCAGGATTGTTTGGCGCGCTTTTCGGACAGGCCTTTCAGGCGGGCGTGGAACACCGCGCCCAGATCGCCATTGTCGCGCTGGATCGAGATCGGGACGCGCAGCAGGGTCGGCACGGCGCGGGCCGCCTGGGTGATCGCCAGATGCGCCGTGGCGTAGCGCCGGAAGGTGCCGACCTGGATCGACCATTCGGACTGGGCCAGGATGCGGATCGGTTTGCGCTTGGGGATGGGCGCCCAGTTGCCGGATTTGTCGCCGGGCGCGCCGTTGGGCGTGGCGGCGTCGGTGGCGGCGAAATTGACCGCGCCGGATTCCTCCAGCGCCGCGTAGCCCGAATTGAACAGCCGCATCATGTGGCGGTCGCGCCAGCGCGCCGAGCGTCCGCCGAACACCACGCCGACCAGCCGGCGGCCGCCGCGCTTGACCGAGGCCACCAGATTATAGCCCGATGCGCGGATATAGCCGGTCTTGAGGCCGTCGACGCCTTCATAGCTTTTCAGCAGCTTGTTGTGGTTGCGGTAGTCGCGGCCCTTGTAGCGGTACGACGCCAGGGAGAAATAGTGGTAGAAATGCGGGAAATCATTGCGCAGCGCCGCCGCAAGCGTGGCCATGTCGCGGGCGGTGCTGTGCTGCTTGCGGTGGGGCAGGCCGGAGGCGTTGCGGAATTCGGTCCGGGTCATGCCCAGCGCGCGGGCCTTTTCGGTCATCAGCCGGGCGAATTTGCGCTCCGTGCCGCCCAGGGCCTCGGCCGCGACGGTGGCGGCGTCATTGGCGGATTTGGTGACCAGCGCGCCGATGATGTCGGCCACCGAGATTTTCTGGCCCCGTCGCAGCCCCAGCTTGGACGGAGAGCGCCCGGCGGCGGCCCTTGAGACGGGCAGTTTGCGCTGCAGGGTGAGCCTGCCGCCGTCGATCGCCTCGAAGATCATGTACAGCGTCATCATCTTGGTCAGCGAGGCGGGGTAGTTGGGCGTGTCGGCGTTGGTGGCGTGCAGGACCTTGCCGGTCTTCGTGTCGATCACGATCGAGGCATAGCGCGCCTCCGCCGGCGCCGTCGCCAGCGCCAGGAAAATGCCGATCATGGCCGAGAAGACGAAGCTGAATACGCGTGGCGTCAAGCCGGGGACCCTACTCTGTTAACCGTTTTTAACCATGAATCCCGACGAACTTAGAGAATCCGGATTCATCTGTCCAATTTGAATTGGATTTTGCTCGAATTATATTAAGACATCGCAAACCTTCTCAATCGGGTAATTGCACAAACGGCTCCGATTCCATATCATTGCCCCCGGAGGATACGATGTCTGTCGCGCGGTGGTGCCCGGCCCTGGCCGGCTCAAATGACGAAGATAACAATAACGCCCCCCCCACAACCGGCGTCGCCGTCCAATCGCGGGTGCGGGCTAAGAAGCCTTCTTTGTATAAGGTTATTATGCTGAATGACGACTATACTCCCATGGAGTTCGTGATCATGGTTTTGGAGCGTTTTTTCAACAAGACCCAGGACGAGGCGACACAGATCATGCTTCATGTTCATCAGAAGGGCGTCGGCGTTTGCGGCGTGTTCACCTACGAGGTGGCCGAGACCAAGGTCACCCAGGTCATGGACGCGGCGAAGGAACATCAACACCCCCTGCAATGCACTTTGGAAAAGGCGTAAAATTCCATGTTGTCGCGCAATCTCGAGAAATCTCTCCACCGGGCCCTCGCGCTCGCCAGTGAACGCAACCACGAATACGCCACCCTCGAGCATCTGCTGATGGCCCTGACCGACGACCAGGACGCGGTGTCGGTGCTGCGCGCCTGCGGCGTGGATGTGGACAAGATCTCCGGCGACCTGACCGAATATCTCGACAACGAACTGTCCAACCTGACGGTCGAGCACGGCGAGGACCCGAAACCGACAGCCAGTTTCCAGCGCGTGGTCCAGCGCGCCGCCATCCACGTCCAGTCATCGGGCCGCCAGGAAGTCACCGGCGCCAACGTGCTGGTGGCGATGTTTTCCGAGCGCGAGAGCCATGCGGTGTTCTATCTCCAGGAACAGGAGATGTCGCGCTTCGACGCGGTCAACTACATCAGCCACGGCATCGCCAAGGTCCCGGGCCGGTCGGAAAACCGGACGACCCGAGGCGTCTCCGGCGGCGACGATGACGATATGGGCGCCGACGGCAAGAGCGGCGGCAAGCGCTCCGCCACCGAGGCGCTCGACACCTACTGCGTCGACCTCAACAAGAAAGCCATCGCCGGCAAGATCGACCCGCTGATCGGGCGCGAGGCCGAGATCGAGCGCACCATCCAGGTGCTGTGCCGCCGCACCAAGAACAACCCGCTCTATGTGGGCGACTCCGGCGTCGGCAAGACCGCCATCGCCGAGGGCCTGGCGCGCCGCATCACCAGGGGAGAGGTGCCCGACGTCCTGATGGACGCCACCATCTTCTCCCTCGACATGGGCGCGCTGCTGGCCGGCACGCGCTATCGCGGCGATTTCGAGGAACGCCTCAAGGCCGTGGTCACCGAGCTCGAAGGCTATGAGGGCGGCATCCTGTTCATCGATGAAATCCATACGGTGATCGGCGCCGGCGCCACGTCGGGCGGCTCCATGGACGCGTCGAACCTGCTGAAACCCGCGCTCCAGGCCGGCACGCTGCGCTGCATGGGCTCGACCACCTACAAGGAATACCGGTCCTATTTCGAGAAGGACCGCGCCCTGGTGCGCCGCTTCCAGAAGATCGACGTGAATGAGCCCAGCATCGAGGAAGCGGTGCAGATCCTGCGCGGCCTGAAACCGTACTATGAAAAATTCCACCGGGTGCGCTACACGGCCGAGGCGATCCGCACGGCGGTTGAGCTGGCGGCCCGCTATATCAATGACCGCAAGCTGCCCGACAAGGCCATCGACGTGATCGACGAGGTCGGCGCGGCGCAAAAGCTGCTGCCCGAGAGCAAGCGCAAGAAGCTGATCAGCGTCAAGGACGTGGAGGCCGTGGTCGCCAAGATCGCGCGCATCCCGCCGAAAAGCGTGTCCCGCGACGATCAGGAAGTCCTCAAGACCCTGGTGCGCGATCTGAAAACCGTGGTCTTCGGCCAGGACAACGCCATCGAGATGCTGTCGTCCTCCATCAAGCTGGCCCGCGCCGGGCTGCGCGAGCCGGAAAAACCCATCGGGTCCTATCTGTTCTCCGGCCCGACCGGCGTCGGCAAGACCGAGGTCGCCCGCCAGCTCGCCCTGACCATGGGGATCGAGCTGATCCGCTTCGACATGTCGGAATATATGGAACGCCATTCGGTCTCGCGCCTGATCGGCGCGCCGCCCGGCTATGTGGGCTTCGACCAGGGCGGCATGCTGACCGACGCCATCGACCAGCACCCCCACGCGGTCCTGCTGCTGGATGAAATCGAAAAGGCCCACCCGGATCTGTTCAATATTTTGTTGCAGGTCATGGACCACGGCAAGCTGACCGACCATAACGGCAAGTCGGTGGATTTCCGCAACGTGATCCTGATCATGACCACCAACGCGGGGGCCAGCGAGCTCGCCAAGCCGGCCATCGGGTTTGAGCGCGATGAGCGCGTGGGCGAGGATGAAGAAGCCATCAAGCGCATGTTCACGCCCGAGTTCCGCAACCGGCTCGACAAGGTGATCCAGTTCGCGTCCCTGCCGCCGGCGGTGATCTCCAAGGTGGTGGAAAAATTCATCATCCAGCTCGAAGCCCAGCTGGAAGACCGCAACGTCACCATCGACCTCAGCGAGGAAGCCCGCGACTGGCTCATGCGCAAGGGCTACGACAAGACCTTCGGCGCCCGGCCCATGGCAAGGGTGATCCAGGAACATATCAAGACGCCGTTGGCCGACGAATTGCTGTTCGGCGCGCTGACCAAGGGCGGGCTGGTCCAGGTCAAGCTGGTCGACAACAAAATCACCTTCGAATTCACCCCGCCGCCCAAGGCGGAACCCAGGCCCAAGGCCAGGAAAAAGCCGGCCAAAAAGAAAACCCCCGAAGGCCCCGGCTCAGACGGCGATGCCGGCGACGACAAGAAGCCCGAACTGGTCGATTGAATGTTGCGGGCGGGTAAATAGTGGGCGGGTCTTTTGACCCGCCCAAGTTTTTTATGGCGGATATGGCGGGCGGGTCAAAGACCCGCCCAATTTTTTTGAGGCGCTGATCGCGCCGCCCCCCCCACCTCGATCCTCCCCCTCGGTGGGGGGAGGAAGCCTATGGAATTTGTAATGACAAGCTCGCTCAAATTCTCCTCCCCCCTCGAGGGGGAGGGGGGGACCCGCCGCGCAGCGGTGGGGGGTGGGGGGGGCTCTCTCCACCAGTCGGCTCTCTCCCTCAAGGGGGGGAGGAAGCCTATGGAATTTGTAATGACAAGCTCGCTCAAATTCTCCTCCC
>CALGIA010000255.1 GCA_937916005.1 uncultured Rhodospirillaceae bacterium | reverse complement strand
TTTGCGCGCTCGGTCGGCATGACGCCGCCGGCCCTGCCCGGCCCGGTGGCCGGTGAGCCCAGCCGCGTGCGCCCCGCCGGGGCCAGACATGGCGGCGCGTGGGTGCCGTGGGTTACCGCCGAAGACCGGACCCAGACAGAGATCGATCAGGGGCTTTACGGCGAGGGCGGCGAGTTTGTGTCCCACATCCGCCGCGCGCTGAGCCTGGTTCCCGCCGAGGCCATCGGGTTTTTCGATCTGGTGGAAAACCAGTATCTGCCGGGGCGCGAGATGCGCAATTTCGGCGAAGAATACCGCGCCATCACCCATCCCCAGATCGAGCTGATCGCGGGCCGCATATCGGTGCTCAATCAGTGCCTCTACTGAACCACCAGCCATGTGCTTCTGCTCCGTGAGAGCAGCCGACATTCCGGCGCCGACATCGATTTCAAAGCGATCCTGGGTGAAACCGACGGCGATGTGGGTATTCCCCATGCGGATATTCTGGTGGAATTCACCGAAGCCGTATGGGGCGACGACGATGCAAGATTGACCGCCGCCCGGCGCGCCATTGTGGATGTGATGGGCGAAGCCGCCCTGGTCGATGCGTCCGGCATCACGGCCACCTTCAACGCCATCGACCGGGTCGCCGATTCCACCGGCATCCCGCTGGAGGATTTCAGGGCGGAGGATACGGTGGATCTTCGGGAAGATCTGGGCCTGAATGCATTCGCCCCCGAAAGTTCCTGAGTGAGGATCCATACGCCTTGAACCAGACCCGGCCAATCCTCGGCATGGTCCTGGCCATCGTGGCGGCGCTCAGCTTCGCGGCGGGATCGTCCTCGGCCGTAATCGCCTATCAGGCCGGCGCCTCGCCGCTGTCGGTGATTACCACGCGGATTGTTTTCACGATATTTGCGCTGTGGCTGTTCATCCGGCTGACCGGCGGCAAGACCACCCTGAAGCGGCGCGACCGCAACGTCTCGCTGGCGTTGGGGCTGCTCCTGGGGGTGCAGGCCTATACGCTCTATGAAGCCATCAAGATGCTGCCGGTCGCGCTGGCCATACTGACCTTCTATCTCTATCCGTTACTGATCGCGCTGAGCGTCCATTTCATGGGCCGGGAGCGGGTCTCCCCCATGCTGGCGCTGTCATTGGCCGGCGCGTTCGTGGGGCTGGCCCTGGCGCTGGATGTGGGCGGCGGCGGGCTCGGCGCGACGGGAATCATCCTGGCCGCGATTTCGGCCGCGACCTTCACCATGATCGCGGTGACCACCCAGCCCATGATCGCCCGGACCGGGGATTCACGGCCGATCACCCTGCACATGCATTACAGTTCCCTGGCCGCCTTCATCGTGATCGATCTGGCGGTCGGCGAATATGCCCTGCCGAGCGGGCCGGCGGGCTGGGTGGCCTATGCCGCGGTGCCGGTCCTGTATGCCATCGCCACCACCTCATTTTTCATCGCCATGGGGCATATCGGCCCGGTACGCACCTCGCTGACCATGAATCTGGAGCCGATAATGTCGATCGTGTTTGGCTTCGTTCTGCTCGGCCAGGTCCTGACGCCCATACAGCTCGTCGGCGCGGCAATCGTCATCGCCGCCGTGGTGGCGGTCAAGCTGGACGGCCTGCGGAAACCCGCCGATCATGGATCGTCGGCGAAATCGTCCAACCCGTAAGCACCCGGGTGGCGCACTTTAACCGACCGGAGGTCGGCCACAGTGTGGCAGCCAAGTTGGCCCAGCGTGGCGCTGAGGTCCTGTTTGAACAGATCAATCATATGGGCGGGGCCCCGGCTGCCCAGCGCGCCAAGGCTCCACAAAAAAGCCTTGCCGGCGAAGGCCGCATCCGCACCCAGCGCCACCGCCCGCGCGACATCGACGCCGGACCGTACGCCGCTATCCAGGATGATGCTCGCCCGTCCACCGACTTGCGCCGCAATTGCCGGCAGAGAATCGATGGATGCCGGCAAGGCGTCGATTTGACGGCCGCCGTGGTTGGTGACCACAAGACCATCGACACCCAGCGACACCGCCCGTTCGGCATCCGCCGGATGCAGAACGCCCTTCAGGACAAGCGGACCTTTCCAGTGGTCGCGGTAGCGCGCGATCTCGTCCCAGGTGAAGGCGCCGCCCTGTTCACGGCGCATAAAGGCGGCGGCTTCCGCCAGGCTTTGGCCACCATCCATATAGGGCCGCAAATTGACGAAACGTGGGATTCCGTTGCGCATCAGCGACATCATCCACGGCAGAGACGTCATGGCGTCAAGCCGCAGGCGATTGGTCAGGCGGAATGGATTGACGATACCGCTTTTGGTTTCCCTGGGCCGCGTTGTGCGGACCGGTGTGTCGCAGGTCAGCATCAGCGTCCTGATGCCGGCCGCTTCGGCTCGGCGCACCAGATCGAGGCCGATTTTATGTTCGTTGCGGGCGAAGCGGTAGAGCTGCAGCCATATGACGTCGGGCGCCAACTCGGCTGCTTCCTCAATGGTGATCGCGGAGAGAACCCCGAGAGTATAGGGAACCCGGGCCGCCTGCGCGGCGCGCGCCAGATAGGTCTCGGCGCCTGGAAAGGCCGTTCCCGGCCCGCCGATGGGTGAGATTCCGACGGGTGCGGAATAAGACCGGCCGAATAATTCAATATCGGTTGGTGGCGGAGCGACAACATTACCGTAACGAGGCATCATTTCGACGGCATCGAGCGACGCCCAGTTGCGGTTGATCCCTGTATCGGCGCCCGCGCCGCCATCCAGATATTCGAAGGAGAATTTGGGCAGCCGGCGACGCGCCCGGGCGCGCAGGTCCAGGGACGTGGGAAAGCGCCGCCTCAGGGTGAGTTGTTCAGGCGTCGGGCCGGCGGTCGCCGCGGGCGCTGGCCGGGAATCCAGGGCGGGCTGGTATGAAGACGGTGTCGTGTCGGGCATTGAAAAACCTTGATTATACTCGGCGCGCGTAAGGATAGTATATTTCAGGCGCCAGGCGCTCGATAAAACGACGAGGGCGATGGGTAGAGGGTTTAACGCATCGGATCGAATTGACGAGGAAATCGCCGCCATGACCGAGAAAATCACATTCGGCTATATGAGCCGGGGCCAGTATCCGCTTGGCGATGACATGGCGTTGCGCTTCGACGAGTTGCTGGAGCAGGCCCGGACCGCCGAGAACGCGGGTTATGACTGCTATATCAAGAGCAGCCATTACAGCGGCTATCCGTTGATGGAGCTGCAGCAGGTGCCGCTTCTGGCCCGGCTATCGGCGGAGGTGCCCAAGATGCGGTTGTGCGCCGGCATCGTGCTGTTGCCGCTGCACAAGCCGCTGGATATCGCGGAACAGTTCGCCACGCTGGACGTGATGACCAACGGCAAGGTGATCTTCGGTGCGGGGATCGGCTATCGCGATGTGGAATTCCACGCCTTCGGCACCACAAAGCAGGAAGCCCGGCAACGCTTCGAGGAAAACTTGATCGCCATCAAGCGGCTCTGGACCGAAGAAACACTCACCATGAAGGGCTCCCATTTCGAGCTCGACGAGGCGTCCTGCGCCCTGAAGCCGCTGCAGAAACCCCATCCACCGATCTGGATCGGGGCCAATGCGGATATCGCCATCAAGCGCGCGGCGCGCGTGGCCGACGCCTGGTTCGTCAATCCCCACAACCGGATCGACACCATCGAACGCCAGGTCGAAATCTATAAGCGCGAGCTGGATGCCTGCGGCAAGCCGTTCCCCGACGAATTCCCCATGATGCGCGAAGTGTTCGTGGCCCGCACCCGGGAAGACGCCATGCGCCTGGCCCAGCCCTATCTGGAAAAGAAATACGCCGCCTATCACGAATGGGGCCAGGACAAGGCCATGCCCAAGGGCGATGACGATCTCGGCATGGCGTATGACGAGCTGATCCGCGACAGGTTCCTGCTGGGCACGCCGGAAGAGGTCGCCGAACAGATACTGAAATTCGTTCACACGCTGGGCGTAAACCATTTCATCTTCGGGGTGCAGTGGCCCGGAATGCCTCACAATCTGGTGATGGACAACACCCGGATGCTGGGCGAGGAAGTCTTCCCCCTGGTGCGCCAGGGGTTATAAAAATATGGGGATAAGTGCGAGACTCGCTTATTGAATTGCGATAGACTATGCGATCCTGCGCGGGGCGGTTCAGACCATTTCGGAAGAGGGATAATGACGTGATGAAAAAAATGTTTTCGGCGCTGGTTGTTGCGGGCGCATTGATATTGGGTCAGTTGGCGGGCGCCCATGCGGCCGATCCACTGAAGATCGGCTTTGTCTATGTGGGGCCGATCGGCGATCACGGCTGGACCTATCAGCATGACCAGGGCCGGCTCGCGGTCGAAAAACATTTCGGCGACAAGGTCAAAACCACCTTCGTGGAAAATGTGTCCGAGGGCGCCGACGCCGAGCGCGTCATCCGCCATCTGGCGGCCAGCGGCCACAAGGTGATCTACACCACGTCGTTCGGCTACATGAACCCGACCCTCAAGGTCGCCAAACTCTTTCCCAATGTGATTTTCGAACACGCCACGGGCTACAAGCGGGCCAAGAATTTGGGCAACTATCTGTCGGTGACCTATGAGGGGCGCTATATCTCGGGCTTTGTGGCGGCCAGCATGAGCAAATCCGCCAAGATCGGCTATATCGCCTCATTCCCGATCCCGGAAGTGATCCGCGACATCAATTCGGTGATGCTCGGCATGCAGAAGGTCAATCCCAAGGCGGAGCTGAAAATCGTCTGGGTCAGCACCTGGTACGATCCGGGCAAGGAAAAAGCCGCCGCCGACGCGCTGATGGACCAGGGCGTCGATGTCCTGATCCAGCACACGGACAGCCCGGCCGCCCTGCAGGCCGCCCAGGCGCGCGGCCGGTTCGCCGTCGGCCAGGCATCGGACATGACCCATTTCGGCCCCAAGGCGCATCTCCACTCGGTCATGAACAACTGGGCGGTCCACTATATCCGGTCGGTCCAGTCGGTCATGGACGGAACCTGGAAATCGCGCGATTACTGGGGCGGCATGAAGGACGACGTGATCAAGGTCACGAAATTCAACGACCGGGTTCCGGCCAAGACCCAGGCCGCGGCCACCGCCCTGATCGACGGCATCAAGGCGGGCACGATTCATCCGTTTACGGGACCGGTTTATGATCAATCGGGCAAGCTGCGCGTCCCTGCCGGCAAGACCATGAGCAACGGCGAACTGGCCGGCATGAACTGGTATGTGAAGGGCGTAAACGGCAGCATCCCCAAATAGCCCGCCCCGCGATTGCAAAAACCTCCGGCGGCGGGTTCACCCTGCCGCCGGAGATGCGCGCTTAAAACAAAGCCGCGAACTGGCGCCAGGCGACCTCGAACCACCTCATCTTTTGTCGAAAAATGGTTGGCCTGACGCCGTCGGGCAGAGGCTTGTAATAGCCGTCGGGCGGCACGGCATCTTCATTGACGAAAGTGTGAAACAGGCGGAAATCGCCCGTGTCATTGACCAGGTAATAGGCGACCCTGTGGATGGTCTTGTGGTGCTGACAGAATTCCTCGGCATCCTCTATCGCTCCGTCACGGTCACGGATCTGGTCGCTGACCCTGAGAACGCCGTCCTCAAGCCTTTCCCCCCAACGACAAGCATAAATCTCCATAACCGCTGGCACGACTTCCTCTTTCCATTCTCAAATAATGAATAAAACTTCCGATACCACGATATTCCCATATTTCGTTTGATATCCAATTAACTATTGATTGCGTTTTAAATGTATTTTCTTCGTATTACCCGAAAGCCGTGGGTGAGTTCATGGCTATTGCGGTTTTCAGTTCGTTTTCGAGCCCAGGATCGATTGCGCCGGCGAGGTCTCTATATTGGGCCGACAGGCGGCGCGCCGGGCTGTCGGCGCTTTCGCGGCAGGAATCGCACATATTGATGCTGGTAAAGGGCGCCGGGTGCAGGCGCATTGCCGCCTCCAGCCGTTGGCGCATTTCATCCGACGCGGGGTCAAGCGGGGTGGAATCGGTGAGTTTTCGCCGCATTTCCGCCTCATCGCCACCGGACTGGTCGGACAGCATTTCCAGCCACAGCTTCTGATAGGCCAGGTTGCGGGCATAGTGGGCGGAAACGCAGCATTCGGGATAGCCGAGCAGCCGGGCTTCCCGGGCGATCGTGAGGGCCTTGTCCGAACTGGCGGCGGCGCAGACGGCTTCGACTTCATCGGCCGTGGCGCGGGCGCGGCAGATATAGTGGGCGCGCATTTCGCGAAAGGCCGACGCGCCGTGATCGCGAAACCAATCGGGCAGACCATTGTCCTTCCCGCCCGCGTCCCAATAGGGGCCTTCGATCACATAGAGCCCCTGATCAATGGCGATCTGCAGCACGCCGCGGATCCAGGGCGGATCATCGACGCCGCGCCCGAGCAGGAACACCGGCTTCAGGCCGCACAGCAAGGCGAGGAAATCGAGCGCTTCCTGGGCCGCCGCGCCACGATCGATTTGCGCCACGGCGCCGCGCCGGACCCCATCGAGCTTGCGCAGGGTGTTGCGCAGCTTTGATTTGTTCGCCAGGCGGGTTTTCTTTGGCGGTCGGGTCATGCGGTTTCACCTGCCTTGTTTTTCCCCGGCCCCCTGGTCCGCAGCAACAGCAACAGCGGGATACTGAGCAACGCGCCGTAAAACAGCAGATTGAAATCATTGAGAAAGCCGATCGACGATGCCTGGCGTGAGATTTCATGTTCCAGCGCCATGCGTCCGGTTTCCGTCATGATGTTCCAATGGTCGGGCAAATACGGCGCCCGCATCAGCGGATTATAGAGGTTAACGGCTTCCGTCAATTCGGCATGGGCGACGACGCTGGTCCGGCTGAGCACGCTGACCATCACGGAAATACCGATGCCCGCGCCATAGACCCGGAACAGGCTGGTCAGGGTCGAGCCTTCGGTCCGCAGATGGCCCGGCAGGGTGATGAAAGCGATCGTCGTCAGGGGCACGAATATCAGCCCGACCCCCGCGCCATTGAAAAAGATCGCGATAACGAATTCCATGACCCCCACGTCGAGGGTAAAGGTCGAAAACAGATAGGCGGAAAACGCCACATTGGCAAAGCCGAAGGCAATCACCAGGCGGCTGTCAAACCAGCGCATCAGCCAACCCGCCAGGGCCAGCGACGCCATCGAGCCGAGTCCACGCGGCGCCATGATAAGCCCCGCCGTCAGGACGGGATATCCGCGCAGATTTTGCAGGAACAACGGCACCACCACATTCATCGACAGCACGAAAATGCCGAGGATAAGCATGAAAAACAGCCCAAGCACCATG